>NZ_JBLEBI010000300.1:0-4713 GCF_047340315.1 Streptomyces sp. AF1A | reverse complement strand
CCCGGCATGTCGAGGAGCTGACCGGGCAGCTGCGGCGGATCCTCGCCGGAGAGCACGACCCGGCCGCCGGAATCCACCTCGCGGACCCGGCGGACGGCCAGGTCGCCTTCCTCTTCCCCGGCCAGGGCAGCCAGCGGGCCGGCATGCTCGCCGACCTCATGATCACCCTGCCCGAGCTGCGCCCCTACCTGCCCCCGGCGCTCGCCGGCCTCGTCCACCCCCCGGCCGCCTTCGACGACGCCGCCCGCGAGCGCCACCGGGCCGCCCTCACCGACACCCGGGCGGCACAGCCCGCCCTCGGCGCCGCCGGGCTGGCCGCCCACGCCTTCCTCACCGCCGCGGGCGTCCACCCGGACCTGGCCGGGGGACACAGCTACGGTGAACTCGTGGCGCTCGCCGCGGCCGGCGCCCTCGACCCGGAGACCCTGCTCGAACTGAGCGCAGAGCGGGCCGCCGCGATCCTTGCGGCGGCCGGCGACGACCCCGGCACCATGGCCGCCGTCGGCGCCCCCGCCGAGGACGTCGTACACGCCCTGCGCGCCGCCGGGGCGCCCGGGTCGGTCGTCGTCGCCAACGTCAACTCGCCCGAGCAGACGGTGATCTCCGGACCCACGGCGGACGTCGACACCGCCGTACGGCTGCTGCGCGCGGCCGGTCTCGGCGCCCGGCGCATCCCCGTGGCCTGCGCCTTCCACAGCCCGCTGGTGGCCGCCGCGGGGGAGCGGTTCGCCAAGGTCCTCGCGGACAAGCCGGTGCGCGCACCGGAGTTCCCCGTCTGGGCCAACCGCACCGCCGCGCCGTACCCGCCGGACCCGGACGCGGTGCGCGCCGGACTCGCGGCCCAGATCGGGGCGCCGGTGGCGTTCGCCGCCCAGATCGAGGCGATGTACGCGTCGGGTGCGCGGATCTTCGTCGAGGCGGGTCCGGGCACCGTCCTCATCCGGCTCGTCGGGCAGATCCTCGGCGACCGCCCGCACCGCGCGGTCGCCTGCGAGCCCCGTCCCGACAGCGGCCTTCCCGGCTGGCTCGACGCCCTCGCCCAACTCGCGGTTGCCGGGCTGCCGGTGCGCACCGCCTGGCTCCTCCAGGGCCGGGACGCCGTCGACGCGCTGCGCACCCCGGCGCCCCGCCGGGCCGGCTGGACGGTCGACGGCCACCTCGCGCGCACCGCCGACGGAGCCCCACTCTCCGGTGCCCTCGCACCGGCCCGACGAGTCGTGGAGACGACTGTGACGACCGACCAGCCGCACGGCGCCCCGGCCGACCGGGACGCGCTCATCTCCGAATTCCTGCGCACCGGCCGCGAGATGATCGCCGCCCAGCGGGACGTGCTGCTCACCTACTTCGGTGCGGCGCCCCCGGCCCCGGCCCCGGCGGCGCCGCCGCCCGCGCCCGGCGCCGTACCCGTGGTGGGCACGGAACCGGCCGTACCCCACGAGCGGCCGGCCGTGTCCGCCGGGCCGGGGGACGACGTCGAGCGGGTCGTCCTGGAGGTCATCAGCGAACGCACCGGCTACCCCGCTGACATGATCGAACCCGGCCTCGACCTGGAGGCGGACCTGAGCATCGACTCGATCAAGCGGGCCGAGATAGCGGGCGAACTCGCCAAGCGGCTGGGCATCGCGGGCGGCGCGGAGCTCCTGGACGACGCGGAGCTGGAGGAGCTCACCAAGGCCCGTACGGCGGCCGCGGTGACCCAGTGGCTGAGCACGCGGCTGGGTGCGGACCGCGCCGAGGCCCTCGGGCGCCGGGAGCAACCGGTCGAGGAGACGGGCCCCGCGGACCGCGCCGAGGCCCTCGGGCGCCGGGGACAACCGGCCGAGGAGACGGACCCCGTGGGCCTCGGCGTGGCTCCCCGGCGCTGCGAGCTGCGGCCCGTGCCGCTGCCGGACGCGCCCCCCGAGCCCGACGGCGGCCCGTCCGGGCAGCGGTTCGCGGTGCTGGGCGACGGCGGGGGAGCGGCGGCCGAACTCGCGGCGCTGCTCGGCGCGCTGGGCGCGGACGCCGTGCTCCTGGAGCGCGGGCACGTCCTCGGCGCGGCGGACGGCACCGTGGACGGTGTGGTGTACCTGGGCGCGTTGCCCGGAGCGGACCTCCCGGTGCTGCCGGACGCCTTCCCGGTGTTCCGAGCGGCTCTGGCGTGCGGCACCGGCCGGCTGCTCGCCGTCCGGGCGGGGGACGGCCCCGGGGCGGTGCGTGCTGCCGGGCTCGACGGCCTGTTCCGCACCGCCGCCCGGGAGTACCCCGACGTCCTCGCGCGGGTCGTGGCCGTCGGCGACACCGCCCCGGCGGCCGTGGCCGACGCCGTGCTCGCCGAGCTGCGGGCGCCGGTCCCGGCCCCGGTGGTCCTGCGGACGACCGCCGGATCCCGCCAGGGTCTGGAGCTGGTGCCCGCGCCCCTCGGCCCGCTCGGCAGCACCGGCGCCGGACCCGCCGGGGACGGCGCCGCCGAGGCCGCCGCGCTGGGGCTCGACCGGGACTCCGTGGTGCTGCTGATCGGGGGCGCCCGCGGCATCACCGCGCGGTGCGCGGCCACGTTGGCGGGCGCCTGCGGCTGCCGGATCGAGCTGCTCGGCCGTACCCCGGCGCCCACCGCGCCCGAGCCCCCAGGGACCGCCGCCGCGCACACCCCCGTCGCACTGCGCGCGGCGCTCGCCGCGGGTCCCGGCGCGCCGGGACCCGCCGAGATCAACCGGGCCGCCGAAAGGATCCTCGCCCAGCGCGAGATCGCCACGACCCTCCACGAACTCACCGCCCTCGGCAGCGCGGCCCGCTACCGCTCGGTGGACTTCCGGGACCGGGACGCGGTGCTGCGGGCGGTCAAGGAGATCCACGCCGAGCACGGCCGGCTGGACGGGGTCGTCTTCGCCGCCGGGGTGATCGAGGACAGGTTGATCGCCGAGAAGACCCCCGACTCCTTCCGGCGGGTGTACGGCACGAAGACGGCCGGGGCCGCCGCGCTGTTCGCCGCACTCGACGACCTGCCCGCCGCGCCCGGGTTCACCGTGCTGTTCGGCAGCATCGCCGCCGTCCTCGGCAACCGCGGCCAGGCGGACTACGCCGCTGCCAACGACGCGCTGGCGGCGCTCGGCACCGACTGGGCCGCCCGCACCGGCCGCCGCGTGCTCACCGTCCACTGGGGACCGTGGGCGCCGTCCGCCGCCCACACCGGCATGGTCGGCGCGGAACTCGGCCGTGAGTACGCCCGCCGCGGCGTGCGGATGATCGACCCGGACGAGGGCGCCGCGGCCCTGCTCCGAGAGCTCGCCTGGGGCGATCCGGCGGCCCGCGCCGTCGTCTACACTGCCTCGGGCTGGTGACATGACGGAGCATCAGGTACCCGTCGCCATCGTCGGGATGTCGGTGCTGCTGCCGGGCGCGCGCGGCCTCGACGCCTACTGGCGCAACCTGCGCGACGGAGTCGACGCGATCGGTGACGTCCCCGCGGACCGCTGGGACGCCTGCCACTACCGCCCCGGAGCTGCCACCGGGCCCGCCGTCGCCGACCAGGTGTACTGCCGGCGCGGCGGCTTCGTGGACGGCCTGGCCGAGGTGGAGGTCACCCGCTACGGCATCATGCCCGCCTCCGTGCCGGGCACCGAGCCCGACCAGCTGATCGCCCTGGACGTGGCCGCCGCCGCGCTCGCCGACGCGCGCGGCGGGGACCGGCTGCCCCCCCGGGACCGGATCGGTGTGGTCCTGGGCCGCGGCGGCTACCTCGGCCCCGGCCTGGCCCGCCTCGACCAGCGGGTCCGCACGGCGGGCCAGCTCGTCCGCACCCTGGCCGAGCTGCTGCCGGACCTGAGGCCCGCCCAACTGGAGCGCATACGTTCGGCGTTCACCGAGCGGCTCGGGCCCGACCGCCCCGAGTCCGCGATCGGCCTGGTCCCCAACCTCGCCGCCTCCCGCATCGCCAACCGGCTGGACCTGCGCGGCCCCGCCTACACCGTCGACGCGGCCTGTGCATCCTCCCTGGTCGCCGTCGACCAGGCGGTCACCGAACTCGCCACCGGGCGCTGCGACATGATGCTCGCCGGGGGAGTGCACCACTGCCACGACATCACCCTCTGGAGCGTCTTCTCCCAGCTGCGCGCGCTGTCCCCGACCCAGCGCATCCGCCCCTTCCACCGCGACGCCGACGGCATCCTGATCGGCGAGGGAACCGGTGTCGTCGTACTGAAGCGGCTCGCGGACGCCGCACGCGACGGCGACCGCGTCTACGCGGTGATCCGTGGGACCGGGGTGGCCGGCGACGGCCGTACGGCGGGGCTCGCCACCCCCGACCCGGGCGGGCAGACACGGGCCGTACGCCAGGCCTGGCGGGCCGCCCGCCTCGACCCCGCCGCACCCCGCTCCATCGGCCTGCTGGAGGCCCACGGGACCGCCACCCCCGCCGGTGACGCGGCCGAACTCACCACTCTCACCGAGGTGTTCGGGCGGGGTGCGGACCACCGGGACGGCGAACGCCCGGTCCTCGGCTCCGTGAAGTCGATGATCGGTCACACCATGCCGGCCGCCGGAGTCGCGGGCCTCGTCAAGGCGGCCCTCGCCCTCCACCACGCCACCCTGCTGCCCACCCTGCACTGCGACGATCCCCACCCCCGTCTCGCCAACACCCGCTTCCGCACCCTGGACCGGGCCCGCCCCTGGGACCCCGATCCCCACCAGCCCGTCCGCCGGGCGGCCGTCAACGCCTTCGGCTTCGGCGGCATC
>NZ_JBLEBI010000299.1:0-4725 GCF_047340315.1 Streptomyces sp. AF1A | reverse complement strand
TACGCCCCGCCCGCCGGTTGGGCGGACGGCGTCCCGGACGACACGGTGGTGTGCCGCTGCGAGGAGGTCACCGCCGGGCAGGTCCGCACGGCCGTCGACGCCCTCGGCGCCACGGACCTGCGTTCCGTGAAGCTGCTCAGCCGCGCCGGGATGGGCTGGTGCCAGAGCCGGATGTGCGCGCCCGCGGTGGCGGGCCTGACCGGCTGCGCGCTCACCCCGGGACGCCGGCCGTTCGCGCGGCCGGTGCCGCTCGGGGTCCTGGCCGACCTGCCCGAGGAGAAGCCGGACCACGCCGCGAGCACCATCAGTGATGTGTCTCACCCGACTGACAGGGATCAGCCATGACCCGACCGGAACACCGCCCCTGGCGCGGCATCCTCGTCGCCACCGCACTCCCCCTGCGCGACGACCTCTGCGTCGATCACGACCGCTACGCCGAGCACTGCGCCTGGCTGGTGCGCAGCGGCTGCGACGGCGTCGTGCCGAACGGCTCCCTCGGCGAGTACCAGACGCTCACCGCGAAGGAGCGCGCCCGGGTGGTGCGGACCGCCGTCGCCGCGGTCGGCGGCGCGCGGGTGATGCCGGGCGTCGCCGCCTACGGCTCGGCCGAGGCCCGGCGCTGGGCCGAGCAGGCGGGTGAGGCCGGCTGCGCGTCGGTGATGCTGCTGCCGCCCAACGCCTATCGCGCCGACGAGCGTTCGGTCCTCGCCCACTACGCGGAGGTGGCCCGGACCGGGCTGCCCGTGGTGGCGTACAACAACCCGGTCGACACCAAGGTGGACCTGGTGCCCGAGCTCCTCGCCCGGCTGCACGGCGAGGGGTACGTCCACGCCGTCAAGGAGTTCTCCGGCGATGTGCGCCGCGCCTACCGCATCGCCGAACTCGCCCCGGAACTGGACCTGCTGGCCGGTGCGGACGACGTGCTGCTGGAGTTGGCGGTGGCGGGCGCGCAGGGCTGGGTGGCCGGGTACCCGAACGCGTTCCCGCGGGCCTCGGCCGAGCTGTACCGGGCGGCCGTGGCCGGCGACCTGAGCACCGCCCTCCCGCTGTACCGGCAACTGCATCCGCTGCTGCGCTGGGACTCCCGGGTGGAGTTCGTCCAGGCGATCAAGCTGTCCATGGACGTCGTCGGCCGGTACGGCGGCCCAGTGCGCCCGCCGCGCGTGCCGCTGCTGCCCGAGCAGGCGGCCGAGGTACGGGCGGCCACCGAGAAGGCCGTCGCCGCGGGTCTCGCCTAGGCGCTCACAAGGGAGCCGGATCATGCGCAGCAAGCTCGTCCTGCACGCCGTCGACTCGCACACCGAGGGCATGCCGACCCGGGTGATCACCGGCGGCATCGGCACGGTACCCGGTGCGACGATGAACGAACGGCGGCTGTACTTCCGGGACCACCTCGACCACATCAGGCAGTTGCTGGTGAACGAGCCGCGCGGCCACTCCGCGATGAGCGGGGCCGTCCTGCAGCCGCCGAGCCGCGCGGACTGCGACTGGGGCGTCGTCTACGTCGAGGTCTCGGGCTGCCTGCCGATGTGCGGGCACGGCACGATCGGGGTGGCGACCGTACTGGTCGAGACCGGGATGGTGGAGGTCGTGGAGCCGGTGACCACCATCCGCCTGGACACCCCGGCGGGGGTGGTGGTCGCCGAGGTCGCGGTGGAGGACGGCGCGGCGCGGAGCGTGACGCTGCGCAACGTCCCGTCGTTCGCGGTCGCCCTGGACCGCACCATCACCCTGCCCGACGGCCGCACGGTCACCTACGACCTCGCCTACGGCGGCAACTTCTACGCGATCCTCCCCCTCGACACGTTCGACCTGCCCTTCGACCGCTCCCGCAAGGAGGACGTCCTCGCGGCCGGCCTGGCGCTGATGCGGGCGATCAACTCCGAGGCGGAGCCGGTGCACCCGGCGGACCCGTCCATCCGCGGCTGCCACCACGTCCACCTGTACGCGCCCGGCGCCACCGCCCGGCACTCCCGGCACGCGATGGTCATCCACCCGGGCTGGTTCGACCGTTCGCCCTGCGGCACGGGGACCAGCGCGCGCATGGCGCAACTCCACGCGCGCGGCGAACTCCCGCTGCACACCGAGTTCGTGAACGAGTCCTTCATCGGCACCCGCTTCACCGGACGGCTGCTCGGTACGACGCGGATCGCGGGGGTCCCGGCCGTGCTGCCGAGCTTCACCGGGCGGGCATGGATCACGGGCACCGCGCAGTATCTGCTGGACCCCACCGATCCGTTCCCGCACGGGTTCGTCCTTTAGACTCGCGTGATGCGTGACATGGCACAGAGGCCGCGGCAGGGGGAGGCTCCCGCCTCGCTCCCCCGTCTGGGCGGCCGGCGGAGCAGCTACCGCGAGCGGGTCGCGGACGCGCTGCGGGCCGCGCTGATAGCGGGCGAACTGCGTCCGGGCGAGGTGTACTCGGCGCCCTCGCTCGCCGCGCGGTTCGGCGTCTCGGCGACACCCGTCCGGGAGGCGATGCTCGACCTGGCGAAGGAGGGCCTGGTCGCCACCGTGCCGAACAAGGGCTTCCGGGTCACCGCCGTCTCCGACCGGCAGTTGGACGAGTACACGCACATCCGCGCGCTCATCGAGATCCCCACCGTCGTCGCGCTGGCGCGCACGGCCGACCGGGTCTCCCTGGAGGCGCTGCGCCCCGCGGCCCGGGAGATCGTCACCGCCGCGGCGGCCGGCGACCTCATCGCCTACGTCGAGGCCGACACCCGATTCCACCTCGGTCTGCTCGCCCTGGCGGGCAACGCCCACCTGGTCGAGGTGGTCGCCGACCTGCGCGGCCGCTCCCGCCTGTACGGCCTCACCACCCTGGTCGAGGCGGGCCGCCTGCTCTCCTCCGCCGAGGAGCACCTGGAACTCCTGGACGCCCTGCTGGACCGCGACGAGAAGAGCGTCCACGCCGTCATGACCCGGCACCTGGGCCACGTCCGGGGCCTCTGGGCGGCGGGGGATGGGGCCGGCGACTGAAAGGCGCGCCGGCCGGGGACCCGGATCACGGCTCCCGGTGCTCGTGCGCCGCCTGCTCCAGGGCCGCCGCCTCCGCCTGGGCCAGCCGGGTCTCGGCGTCGACGTCGATGGAGCGGGTCAGCCACCAGTACAGCACCGCGGACACCGGCAGCCCGATGAACAGGGAGATGTCGGCGCCGCCCAGCGCCTTCGCGGCGGGGCCGACGAAGAGGGTGCCGACGGAGAAGAACGGGATCATGACGACGAAGCCGACCAGGTAGGAGATGATGCCGTGCCAGCCCCAACGGCCGTAGATGCCGTGGGGGTTGAAGATCTCCGCGATGGCGTAGTGGCCGCGGCGCACCACGTAGTAGTCCATGAGGTTCACCGCGGTCCAGGGGATGAACAGGTAGAGGACCAGCAGCAGGAAGTCGTTGAAGTTCTGCAGGAAGTTTGCGGTGGCGGCGAGCGCGCCGACCAGGGAGAGCGCCGCGGTCAGGCCGAGGGTGAGCAGACGTACGGCGAGCGTCGGGCGGACCCGCTTGAAGGAGTCGATGCCGCTGATGAGGGTGAGCGAGCCGCCGTACATGTTCAGGGCGGTGACGGACACCAGGCCCAGGGCGGCGAACAGCAGCACGACGGCGCCGAAGCCGTCGAAGACCTCGTCGCCGGCGGCGTTGATGGACCTGATGGTGTCGAAGTCCTTGCCCGCCCAGGCGGCCAGCAGCGAGCCGAGCACCATGAGCCAGGTGCCGCCGAGCGCGGAGCCGAAGTACGTCCAGTAGAAGGTCTTGCGGACCGTGACGTCCGGCGGGAGGTAGCGGGAGTAGTCGGAGACGTAGATGGCCCAGCTGATCTGGTAGCCGGCGACCACGCCGAACTGGGCGAGGAACGGCGTCAGTCTGAAGGCGCCGAGGTCGAAGGAGCCCGCCGGGTAGTGCAGGGTGACCAGGACGCCGACCGTGAACACCCCGAAGATGAGCAGGAAGGTGTACGTCAGGAACCGCTCGGCCTTGTGGATGACGTCGTAGCCCACCAGCGCGATGACCAGGGCGACCACGGTGACCACGATCACCCACAGCTTCACGCCTCCGTGCAGCGTGGTGTGCAGGGAGTCGGCGGCGAGGATGCTGTTGAAGACGTTGAACCCCGCGTACTGCACATACGCGAAGAGCCACACCAGGAGAGCGCCGACATAGCCGAACTGGGGCCGCGACTGGATCATCTGCGGCAGCCCCAGCTGCGGACCCTGGGCGGAGTGGAAGGCCATGAAGAAGGTGCCGATGACGGTGCCGGAGACGATGGCCAGCAGCGACCAGATGAGATTGCCGCCCGAGGTGATGCTGATCAGCCCCACGGCCAGCGTGGCGATCTGCGCGTTCGACATGAACCACAGCGGGCCCAGGTGCCCCAGCTTGCCGTGCCGCTCGTCCAGAGGCACGTAGTCGATGGACCGCACCTCCAGCCCGGACACTTTCGGCTCCGCTGATGTGCCCATGCCGCCTCCCGAGCCCGCCCTGTCTCTCGCGTCACATTCTGCCCCGGTGGAGCTGCGGTGACGCCCCCGCGCAGCCGGAAAGATCGACGGAGCCGGCCGCCGGGTCGCCGGCCGCGGCAGCGGGCCTGACCGCCGGCTGGTGCCGGGCCCTCGGCGGGCTGCGATGCGACAATCGAGGCATGGGCCTTGTGCCCCGATCGCGCGGTCACGCCGTGGTCGCGACCGGGGCGGTGTCAGGAGGTCGGCATGTACCGCTCCGGTGAGGG
>NZ_JBLEBI010000030.1:0-54290 GCF_047340315.1 Streptomyces sp. AF1A | reverse complement strand
GCGAGGCCCGGGCGAACACCGCCTCGCTGCCCCGGCTCTCCGGGACCGGCACGGTCGCCGCCGCCTTCCACAGCAGCTCGCGCACCACTTCGTTCTCCGTCATACGTATTCCTCCCGCACCGCGGCCTTCAGCGCCGCCAGTCCCCTCGCCGTGTGGCTCTTGACCGTGCTCTCCCGCATCCCGAGCAGCTCGGCGGTGGCGGCCACGCTGAGGTCGTCCCAGTAGCGCAGCACCAGCACCGCCCGTTGCCTGGGCGCGAGCCCTGCGAGAGCGGCCCGGACCATCAGGCCGGTGTCGCTGTCCACCACCCGTTCGGGCACGTCCGGCAGTTCGCCGTACGCCTGTTCGCGCCGCCAGAACCGGCGGCGGGCCGAGATGAAGGTGTTGACCAGCGTCTTGCGCGCATAGGCGTCGAGGTTCTCCAGCCGCCCGTGCCTGCGCGCTCCGAGGACGACCTTGACGAGGGTCGTCTGGACGAGGTCTTCCGCCTCGTCGCGGTTGCCGCACAGCAGGTAGGCGCTGCGGAACAGCACCGTGCGTCTGCCCTCGACGAAGGCGTGCAGAGTCGCATCCGCGCCCCGCGTCATCCCTCCCCCTTTCCGCCGGCCCACGGATACGGACCGTCTCACCCGTATCAGTGCGGTGGGCTCCCCGCGGGGACGCAGAAAGGCGGCACGGGTTTTCCCGTACCGCCTCTGTCCACCGTTGATTCGCCGTACCGGGGGGCTACTTGAGGGCGAGGAGCAGGGTGTCCGAGGGCGAGCACCACACCGGGCGGGCCTCGGCGAAGCCCTGCGCGAGCAGCGTGCGCGCGTGCCAGGCCGGCGACGGCATGTCCCCGTCGGCGTGCTCGCCGTAGATCTCGAAGCGGCGGGCGGTGGGCTCGGCGAGGACCGGGTCCTGCGCCGCCAGCTGCCACCACTGCGCCCAGTCCAGGGCGCCGGACGCCCTGGCCCGATCCATGCGGGCGTGGCGCTGGGCCCGCTCGGCGGCGTTGATCCGGGGCGTGCTGTCGTCGATCATGTGGTCCGCGTTCATGAACACACCGCCGTCGCGGACCAGCTCCGCGACCCGACCGTAGAGGGCCGCGAGGGGTTCGCTGTGCAGCCAGTGCAGGGCCGTGGCGGTCAGGACGGCGTCGTAGGAGTCGTACGGCAGCTTCGCGGGCCAGTCGGGGTCCTTGAGGTCGGCGGTCACGAAGCGGACGCGGTCGTCGCCCTCGAAGGTGCCGCGGGCGATGGCGAGCAGGGCCGGGTCGAGGTCCACGCCGGTGCTGGTGGCCCGCGGGAACCGGGCGAGCAGCCGGGCGGTGATGCTCCCGGTGCCGCACGCGAGGTCGAGCACGCGCGGGGCCGTGCCGACGAGCGCCTCGACCATGTCGAGCATGATCCGGAACCGCTCCTCGCGGTCCGGCATGTACCACTCCTGCTGCCGGTCCCAGCTCTCCTGCCAGGCCGTCCAGTCGGTACCGGTACTCGTGGTCATGGCACCCGCCTCTCCCCTAGGTTGCGTAATACCCTGGAAGCACGACCGGCTGTTACCCGACCGCAGACACGACGATAAAGCGCCTCGGTAAGGACTACAAGTGGAACTGGCCTATTACTCGGATTACGCCGTACGGCTCGTCAACAGCGAGGAACCGGCTCGGGGCAAGGACTCGCTGACCTCGGTCGAGGCCGTCCGCGACCTGTTCGGCGCCAACGCGTCGGCGGCCCGCCGCGCCACCGACGCGGACGTCACGCGCTTCCGCTCGGTCCGGGCCCGGCTGCGCGCGGTCTTCGATGCGGCCGACAAGGGCGACGAGACCCTCGCCGTGGACCTGCTGAACTCGCTCCTGCTGGAGTTCCCGGTGAGCCCGCAGATCTCCGGGCACGACCTCCGCGACGAGGACGGCCGCCCGCTGTGGCACATGCACCTGGCCGACCACCCGTCCAACGTCACCGCCGGCTACGCGGCGACCGCCGCCATGGGCCTGGCCTTCCATCTGACCGAGTACGGCGTGGACCGCCTCGGCCTGTGCCAGGCGTCCCCCTGCCGCAACGCCTACCTGGACACCTCCACCAACCGCTCCCGGCGCTACTGCTCCGACCGGTGCGCGACCCGCGCCAACGTGGCCGCCTACCGGGCCCGCAAGCGCCTGGAGGCCGACCGGTCCGCCGGCAGCGGCCTCGCGGCCGACAGCACCCAGCGGGCGAGCGCCGGCAGCGAGCGCCGGCCGGCCGGCAGCGGCCGGTAGCGCAGCCACGCCCGGCCCAGGATCAGCTCCTCCGGCACCACGCCGTAGTCGGTGCTGTCGCCACCCGCGTACGGGTTGTCCCCGAGCACCCACCAGCCGCCCTCGCGCCGCTCCACGGCGCGCTTGACGACCAGCAGGTCCTGCTGGAACGGATGACGCAGGACGACGACGTCACCGGGCCGGACCACGCCGCCGTACCGCACCAGCAGCTGGTCACCGTGCCGCAGCGTCGGCACCATCGACGGCCCCGTCACCTCGGCCAGCCCGAACGGCGCCCCGGCCCTCCCCCGCTCGGTCTCCTGCGACAGCTCCGGCATCGCCGGCACCTCCCCGGTCGTTCCTCCACCAGTCCAGTCTCACCCCGGACTTTTGTCCTAAGCCCTAGGGGGCACTCACGAATTCCGGTCTCTCAGGGAGTAATGTCGCACCTGAGAAGACGATCACGAGGAAGGAATGCTCCATGCTTTCCCGCCTGTTTGCCCCCAAGGTCAAGGTCAGCGCCCACTGCGACCTGCCCTGCGGCGTGTACGACCCGGCCCAGGCCCGCATCGAGGCGGAGTCGGTGAAGGCCATCCAGGAGAAGATGGCCGGCAACGACGACCCCCACTACCAGGCGCGTGCCACGGTCATCAAGGAGCAGCGCGCGGAGCTGGCGAAGCACCACGTCTCCGTCCTCTGGAGCGACTACTTCAAGGCTCCGCACTTCGAGAAGTACCCGGAGCTGCACCAGCTGGTCAACGACACGCTGAAGGCCCTCTCCGCCGCCAAGGCGTCCACCGACCCGGCGACGGGCCAGAAGGCGCTCGACTACATCGCCCAGATCGACAAGATCTTCTGGGAGACCAAGAAGGCTTGATCTCCGATCATGCCGTTTGACCTGCGATTTCCTTGATCGTCTGGTCTTCCGGTCCGCACCCGGTCCGCAGGCCGCCGAGCACGGCGTCCATGACGGACCGGGTGCGGTCTTCTTCACCCGGCCACAGATGGGCGTAGATCCGCAGCGTGATGACGGCGGACGCGTGGCCGAGGACCAGCTGGACCTGCTTGACGCTCGCCCCGCCGGCGATGAGGGCGGAGGCGAAGAAGTGGCGCAGGTCGTGGGTCACCATGTGCGGCAGTTCGACGGGCTTGCGGCCCTCGCGCTGGGCTGCCTCGTTCTCCGTCGCTTGGAGCGTCCTGCGGGCGCCGTTCCACTCCGTCTTCCAGCGGCGGTAGTTCAGGGGCTCGCCCTCCTCCATCGTGAACAGCCACTCCTTGGAGGGGCGTGCCGCGAGGTGCGTGAGAAGGGCGTCCGTGACAACCTCCCCGACGGGGACCGTGCGCCGGGACTTGGCGGTCTTCGGCGGGCCGATCTTCCCGGACTGGAGGCGCTGCCGCTCGACACGGATGGCGCCGGCCTTGAAGTCGACGTCGGACACCTTGAGGCCGAGCAGCTCGCCTATTCGCAAGCCTGAGCCGGCGAGCGTGACGATGGCCGCGCGGAGGTACGGCGGCATCACCCGAGCCATGGCCTCCACCTGCGCGACCGTGGGCGGGCTGACCTCCTCGTCCGGCATGGGCGGAAGGGTGATCCGACGGCATGGGCTGGACGCGATGACCTTGTCCTCGACGGCCGCGGTCATGACCCGCACGAGGACGTCATAGACGTTGCGCACGCTGCCGGGGCCGAGCAGTTCGGACAGGCTCTTGAACAGCACCTGCATGTCGTTGCGGCGTATCGCCGCCATGGCGCGGGAGCCGAGCGCCGGGACGAGGTGCAACCGTAGCGCGTTGTCGGTGATGCGCTCGGCCGCCTCACCGGCGATGAGCGACTCCGCCCACTTCGTCGCGTACTTCTCGAACGAGATCCGTCCGGCGCGCGGGTCGACGTACTGCCCGGTGACGATGCTGGCCGTGACCTCGTCGAGCCAGCGCTGGGCGTCGAGCTTGCGCTCGAAGTGGCGGGCGTGCTCCTTGCCGTCAAGGTCGCGGTAGCGGGCCCGCCATTTGCCGTTGGGGCGCTTCTGGATGTTGGCCAAGTTGCTCCTCCTTCGAGTTTGTTATCGGTAGTAACCGCCGCCCTCGATGTAGTCGGTGAGGGTGCGGGCGTCGCGCTCTTCGCCCATGAGGCGAAGGCACTGCTCGTGGATGGCCCGTGAGCTGTCGGGGTGGGCCTGGATGTGCTCGGCGATGCCGACGACGGCGTGATGCAGGCGGTCTTCGGCATCGCGGGTCTCGTAGTACGCCTCGACGGCTTCCTGGACGAGCCGTCTGCTGTTGAGGTCCAGCCCCTCCAGGGGCGGGGACATCAGCTCTTCGAGGGGCAGCTCGAAGACGCGGGCGAAAGCGAGCGCCTCGTCGACGTTGATGCGGCGGCGCGGGGTGCCGTTCTCGATGCGCCAGACGGCGGTCTGGTTCATCTTGACGCCGGCTTTGGAAACCCGGTCCGCCAACTCCGTCGTGCTCCAACCTCTGACCTCGCGCTCCAGCGCCACCCGTGCCGCGATGTTGCCTTCGCTGTAGAGCAGCGGCACGTCGCCGCCGTCGCGCTTGTCGCCTGCCATCACACCTCCACCACGATCGTCGCTATCCATATTGAAACACACGCTCTCCTATTTGGTTAACCGGCGATCGTCGGGTACAACCTATGCAGATCGAATCGCAACCTAGTCGATTGGGAATCCATGCGATACCTGACCACCGCCGAGGTCGCCGAGCGCTACCGCACGGCCGAGAGCACCGTCCGCTACTGGCGCCAGATCGGGAAGGGTCCGCGGGGCATCAAGATCGGCAAGCGGGTGCTGTATCCCGAAGCCGAACTGCTGCGATACGAGCAGGCGCTGGCCGAAGGCCGAGACGAGTGGGGCCTGGCCTCCTGAGACATCGGACGCCCCGACACGGCTCCGGCCTTCGGCGCGCCAACGCCGAAGGCCGGGGAGTCCCTCGCACATCGCCCATCCCTGAAAGAACAAGCCGGTGAGGGGCGGGACCTTGCCCGTCCTGCCCCCACCTGAGAGGAACGTCTATGGAGGACTCTACGTCCCCCACCACTCCCAACACGGTCCCCAAACCCAAGTGGCCCGATGTCGCGGTCCCCGGCCAGGGCGCCGCCCTGCGCCGCGCGGACCAGGCAGACGCAGCTTCTGCTGCGTTGGGGACCGTCGGCCAACCACGTGATGCGGCCGGTCCGAAGGAAGCCTGGGACCGCTCCCCTGATGAGTCGCGAACCGATATTCCGGTCACTGACCGGATAGCCACCGGTATAGAACATGTGCAGGTCGGCGGCCTGCGGACGGAGCCAACGGGCGTGCACCAGGCTGGTCCTGGCGGACCGACCGCCGCTCTGAGCATGAGCCAGGCCGCGCATAACGGTCGGTCGGTCCCTGGGACCGGTCCCCGAATCCCGGTCGTACCGAGCATGCATGGGGACCGCGATGGGGATCACGGCCCCCACGACACTTCAGGGACAGGGGCCCGGCTCCCCGACGGCGGGTCGGGGACCGGGGACCGTGCCGGCGTCGGCGGTGAGCTGGCCGACGAAGGCGCCGTGCTGCTAGACGAGGTCCGGGCGGCGATCGGTCGGTACGTGGTGCTGCCGAGCGAGGAGGCACTGACCGCGGTCACTTTGTGGGTGGCGGCTACCCACATCCAACCCGCCCTGCAGCACGCCCCCCGGCTGGCGGTGGTCGGGCCGACCAAGGGATGCGGCAAGTCTCGAGTCCTGGACGTGCTCCACGAGACCGTCCACAAACCGATGATGACGGTGAACACTTCCCCAGCGGTGGTCTTCCGCGTCATCGGCAAGAATCCGCCGACGCTGCTGGTGGACGAGGCCGACACCATCTTCGGCCCGAAGGCGGGCGAGAAGGAGGACCTGCGCGGTCTGCTGAACGCCGGGCACCAGCGCAACCGGCCCGCCTGGCGGATCTCCGGACCGGAGCAGAAGCCGACGGCGTTCCCCACCTTCGCCATGGCCGCGCTGGCGGGGATCGGCGATCTACCAGACACGATCATGGACCGGGCGGTCGTCCTCCGCATGCAGAAGCGCAAGCCGGGTGAGCGGATCACCCCGTTCCGCTCGCGTCACTCGGTGCCCGAACTGAACGCGCTGCGCGACCGGCTGGCGGCCTGGCTGACCCCTCTGCGCCGAGCGGCTGCGGGCTTGGTACCGAAGATGCCGGTCGAGGACCGCGCAGCGGACACCTGGGAGCCGCTGGTCATCATCGCCGACCTGGCCGGCGGGCACTGGCCCGCGCAGGCCCGTGCCGCCTGCCTGGCGATGACGCGCAACGAGGTGGTCCAGGATGAGCAGACGACCCTGAAGACGCGGCTGCTGCGTGACATCCGCCGCATTTTCGAGCGGGAGGACAACAGGGAGGCCCTGCGCAGCCAGGACCTGCTTGCCGCCCTCGTCCAGGACGCTGAAGCGCCGTGGGCCGAGTACGGCCCCAAGGGCATGAACGCCTACCACCTGGCCAACCTGCTACGGGACTTCGGTATCAGCCCGGCCAACCACCGCTTCGAGAACGGCAGGCAGGCCAAGGCATACGCCCGCAACCAGTTCCTCGACGCCTGGGCCCGCTATTGCCCCGACCCTGCCCAAATGGCCCCCGCGCCATGGCAGGAGTCCGCACCCGCACGCCCGACCGAGGGCAAGCCCCCCGCCACTCCGTCCGGCACGCGGCCCGTCGGTCCGCCCGGCAGCGCCACCGGCCCCAAGCGCACTCGCTGACCACCCTCCCTGGGTCCGTAGCACTCCGTCGCATCCGTCCCCGCGCAGGTCAGCGCGGGGACGGATCTCCTCTCCAATACGGATCACTCCGTACCTGCGGCCGTGTCCGTACCAGCTCTGACCAGCAGAGCGACGGATGCAACGGACGTGACGAAGCCCCAGCCCAGACCGCTACCGGAGCACCACCATGCCCGACACGAACACCGACAGCACCCTCACCCGCCGCCGCAGGGGACTGTTCAGCCTGACCCACCGAACAGCAGCAAGCTGGAGCGTTCGAGCCCCTAACGGGGCTTCGTCCGCGCTTGCCCCCGCCCCTGGAGTGGCGGAGGAGGAGGCCGGGCGCCAGCGGGCGCCCGAGCCGGGGGAGGCGACGACCGAGCCCAACGCCGCGTCCGTCGCCGATGCCCCCGCCACACACGACAAGCTGCCCGCTGATACCACTGCTCCGCAGCCCGAGTCGTCTGCCCGCCCCCCGTTGCCCGTTGAGCAGCCCTCTTGGCGTGAGCCCGACGCCCCCACGCTGCCCGCGCGGATGAACCGCAAGCGAACCACCGAGAACCGCGACCAGGAGAAGAAGATCCGCTTCACCCCGACCGCCGTCCGGATCATCGACGAGGCGGCCGAGCGGCGCCGTCTGACGTTCGCCGGGTTCGTCGGCGACGCCGCCCTGGCGGTCGCGCTCGGCAAGGCGAACATGGCGGGCAGTCCGGAGGACGATCCGATCCGCCCGCTGGTGGAAGCCGTCGAGGCCCACACCAAGGCGCTGAACCGCGTCGGCAACAACCTCAACCAGATCACCATGGCCATCAACAGCGGCGCTGTCCCCGACCGGGCCGAGGCCGTACTCGACCACCTCGACCAAGCCGTCCAGCGCAGTTACCAGTTGCTGGACGACCTCGTGGCGGCAGGCGGCAGCCATGGTGCCTGACGTCTCCACCGGCTCCGACACCCTCGGTCTGATCAACTACCTCTTCGGCAAGGGCCGTCGGGACGAGCACACCGACCCGCACATCGTGGCCGCCTGGGACATGGCCGGCGCCCCCGACCCCGGCCGCGACCCCGACGCCACCTACACCCAGCTCGCCAAGCGCCTCGACCACCATGTCGACCTGCGTACCCGTGAGCTGGGCGGGAAGAAGCCGCCGAAGCACGTGTGGCACTGCCCGGTGCGGACCGCGCCAGGTGACCGCTACCTGACCGACGCCGAGTGGGCCGAGGTCGGTCGCCGCGTCGTTGCCGCCACCGGCATCGCGCCCGAGGGCGATGACCAGGCATGCCGGTGGATCGCGGTGCGGCACGCGAACGACCACATCCACATACTGGCTACCACCGTGCGCGCCGACGGGCGCCGCCCGCGCACGAACCGCGACGGCTGGCGGGCGCAGAAGGAATGCCGCAAGATCGAGGCCGAGTATGGGCTGCGCCAGCTCAAGTCCGGTGACCTGACCGCACCCAAGACACCCACCGGGGCAGAGCGGGCCAAGGCCGAGCGCCTGGGCCAGGAGGTGACCGCGCGGCGGTGGCTGCGGGAGCGCGCGTACGCGGTCGCCGCTGCTGTGCGCAACATCGACGATTACTTCACCGTGCTGCAATCGCTCGGTATCCAGGTCAAGCCGCGCCTCAGCGCCAAGACCGGCGAGGTGGACGGCTACAGCCTGGCCGCCCCTGGCGACGCCATCTTCTTCGGTGGCTCCAAGCTCGCCCCCGACCTGTCCTACAGCCGCCTGCTCGAACGCCTCACCACTCAGGACGTGGCCGACCGCCCACAACCGGTGGCCGACCCGGCCGAGCCGTGGCGTCGGACGGAATCCGCAGTGCGTACAGCTCTCACCGCGCTCGATTCGGGCGATGATCCCGTGGCCCAGGGCCACCTGGACGCCTTCGCCGACACTCTGCACAACCTGGCTCGCTCCACCTCCGGCCCGCACCAGGCCGAACTGCAAGCGGCAGCCATGGCTTTCAACCGGTCTCGCCGCTCGGCGATCCGGGCCGACCACCAAGCCGCCACAGAACTACGCCAAGCCGCCAAGGAACTCGCCTACGCCCCCACCATTCCCGGCGGCCTCGCCATCGCGCTCATCTTCACCGCCCTGCACCTTGCCCGCGCCGCCGCCAAGTGGCACGAGCAGCGCGGTCACGCGCAGCAGGCGGCAGCGGCCGAGGAATCCTTCCGCCACCTCCAGGAGAGCTACCGCCAATTCGCCGAGCCCGTCCTGGCAGACCTCGCCCAGCGCGTCCCCCGCTCCCAGACCATCCAACGGTTCGAGGCCGACGTGCGCCAGGCCGTACCCGACCACGCCGACCGCATCCTGGCCGACGCCGCCTGGCCAGCCTTGGCCACTACTCTCGCCCGCGCGAAATCCGCCGGCCGCAACCCCCGACGCCTCCTCGCCGAGGTGGCTGCCAGCCGAGAGTTGGGCACAGCCGAGCGCCCCGCCGAGGTCCTGATCTGGCGCATCACTGCCCAGCCGAACCGGCGTGCACAAGCGGCCCGCGCGCAAAGCACCCGCCGCACCACGACGGTTACGTCGGCACCGCAGCCCGTCTCCACCCCGACGCGCGCGCACCAAACGGAACGTGCCCGCCGCCGTTAACGGCGGCAGACGAGGATGCCTCCCCGGCAGTGGATCTCGAACGTCCCATGCCGGGCGATGTGTTCGTCCAGGATGGTGCGGGCCCGCTCGATCGTGGCCTCGAAGGGCACATCGTGCTGATCCGCCCATGCCTGGTACGAGGCCATGTGCGCAACCACGGGTTCGGCGTCGCCGACGGTGATGGTGCCGGGCAGTTCAATCGTCTCGACGCGGCCGAACTCCTCCCCCAGGAAGGCCGGGGCCTTCTCCAGGGAGAAGCGGGCGCTGAGCGAGATGCGGGCCGGGCCGCGTCCGATGCCGAGCACGTCGCCGGCGGCCCGCTGCCACAGGTCGTCGAGTTCAGCTTTGTCCCGATCGCTGTTGGTGGAGGCGATCACCAGCCCGTCACGGGCGACCACGCGAGACAGCTCCCTGACCGCCTGAGGGATGTCCGGGACGTGGTAGAGCATGTGCAACGCCAAGGCAGCATCGGCGCTCTGCGTGGCCAGCGGCAAGCGGGTGGCGTCCGCAACGGCGACCAAGCCGTGGACACCGGCGAGGATGCCAGGAGCGATGTCCAGGCCCAGCAGAGTAAGGTCGGGCCGGTCCCGGCGGAGACGCTGGATGAACTTGCCGTTGCCGCAGCCGACATCGACCACGCACCCGTTCACGCCCCTCAGCTGCTCGGCGACGATGCCAGGCAGGTCGTAGCGGGGCGTCTGACACTGATAGAGCGACTGGCGGGCGGCCAGATCCCGGTCACTGCTGTAGGCACTTCCGGCGAGACGGCCCCGGTCGGTGACAGCGGCGTCGTGTGCGGCGGACAGTTCGGTCACGTCGGCAACTCCGGAGGGTGGGCGGCAGGTGCGGCCGCGAGGACGGCCGTGTGCTGGAGTCGTTCGCGCAGGTGTACGGCCTGCGCGGCTCCACCGTACTGCGGCTCGCTCAGCTCATGGCCCAGAGCAGTGAGCCGGCGCACGATGCTGGCCGACATGCGCTCCGGCGGGGAGCCGAGGACGAAACCGAGCATCGCCTCGGTACCGTCCAGGTCGCCGAGGAGCATGTGGCCGCGGGCGAGATCAACATGGGCGGCGAACAGGTCACCGACCGACTGGTCGTCGTCTTCGGCGCTGCGGTAGAGCCGGATAGCGGTGTCCGCGCTGGCGATGGCCTGCTGGACGTGCTCCGGCCCACCCACGGCCAGATGGCTCGTCCCCGCGTACGCGAACTGCTTGGCGGCCGGGAAGGCGAAGATGCCCGGCACTTCGTCGTGGCCACGCATCGCCTCGCGGGCCCGCTCGGCGTCCGACAGCGCGGCTACGGCACCCGCCCGGTCTCCGACTATGGCCAGCGCCCGCGCCTCCAGGCTCGCCAACCGAGCCCCGATACTCCCGCCCGCCCGGTGCTGGCGACCGGCCTGCGCCAGCCGAGCCGCCCGCTCGTAGTGCCCGGTCCAGTAGGCGATCAGGGACTCCACAGCGCGTACCCAGGCCAGCATCCCCTCGTGGCCGACCGCTTCGGCACACGCCCTGGCGGTACGGCTGTGCGTGGCGGCAGAATCATAGTCGCCCAGGTCCAAGCAGACGTGCGCTGACAGCCCGCACAACCGAGAGGCCGTGACGTACAGGTCGGTGGTCTGCCGGGGATGCTGCCGCCCGCGCAGCAACTCGAACACCCCGTTCCGAAGCCGCTTGATCTCGACGTACACCTCCAGCAGCGGATGGCTGACGTAAGCACGGGCGAGCCGAGCGACATCGGCCTCCAACTGCTCTACGACGAACTCGTCGGCGTTGCGCTGCGCGATGAACCGGGCGAACTCCGCCGAGGCCACCGCATCCGCCGACACAGCTCCGGCGACGGTGCGTGGACGCGCCGTGGGCCACGCGAGCGGTGCCTGTCCCACCTCATCCGCGCCCTCCCCACTCCATCGGCTCTTGCTGACAGCGACCGCCTGGTCGAGCACGGCGGCATCGACACCGAAGACCTGCGCCAGGTACTTCCGCGTGTACGGCACCGGGATGCGCACCTCGCGCTCGTAGCGCCCGATCTCCTTGCCCGTCTTGGTGGCCCGCCCCTCCAGGGTGTTGCACTCGTCGGCCACCCGCTGCTGGGACCACCCACGCTCTGTGCGCAGCCGGACGAGCAGAGCACCGATCCCTGTGTCGCCCATCCCCTCACCCCGCAGCACGCGAACTCTGGCCCCCATAGTGGCCCCCGGCATGGCCCCCATGCCGGCTCCCGACCCAAACGAGCTACAGCGGTTGGCTGTTGACCATGCCCAGCACACCGCCCGGCAAGCCGGACACTCTCACCCTGGCCCCGGCACCTGCCCCCAACGCCGACGTCGAGCGCCGCAGGAAGCTCTTCGACCGACGCCGGACCACACCCGGCGCCACCCGGAGGTTCGTCGCCGAGACCCTTACCCAATGGGGCCGGACCGAACGCCTCGACGACGTCCAGCTGTGCGTCTCCGAACTCGCCACCAACGCCATCCTGCACGGAGCCCCCTCAGGTGGACTGGTGCTGGTGCGCATCACCCTCGCCGACACCCAACTCCGCATCGAGGTACACGACAGCGGCGACGCCCCACCCCACAGACGACACGTACCAGGCACCGCCGAGACCGGCCGCGGCCTACTGCTCGTCGCCGCCCTCGCCGACGACTGGGGCATGGAGGAACGCCAGGGCCCCGGCAAATGCGTGTGGGCCGCCTTCCAGCACAGCACGGTGCCAGCATGCTGACTCCCGCCAGCACCAGATCCCTCACGATCTCCGCCGGGCTGATCACTTCCCTGGCCACCGTCACGTGGCTGGACACCGCCCCGACCGGCGCCACTCTCTGCTGCCTCCTGCTGGTGCCCCAGCCACCCCGCAGCCGCTACGAGACGCAGATGGTAGTCGAACAACGCATGCGGACGATCGCCGAAGCCCTCCACCTCGGCCCGGCCACCGCGCCCCCGCCAGACATCGGGTCACGCCTGCGCCCGATCACACCCACCGAGGTCGCCCTGCGCTTCGACAGCACCCCCTACCGCAAGCGCATCCCGGCAGGCCCTTCCTGGACGCTCCTGCTCGGCCGACGAACCCCGGTGGCCCTGATCCTCGGCCTTGACCCGCTCGCCCGCAGCGCCACTCCGGCCGAGATCGAGAGCTACCTCGACCTCGGCGCCCTCCACCAACGTCTCCTCTTCGGCCACACCCGAACCGAATGAACCCCAACCCACTCCAGGGGGACTTCCCGTGACGACTCACCCGGTTTCACCGAACACCGTCCTCGCCAACGCCCTCCACCGGGCCGAGGACGTCCTGACCCCGCGCATCCTGGCCGCCCCGCCGGAACGGATCGTGCTGGTCGTCGGCACCCAGATCAACGGCGCCCCGCACATCGGCACCTCCCTCGTCCAGTCGCTGGCCTTTGCCATGGCCGCCCGCCTGCGTGACCGCTTCGGCTTACCTACCGAGGTCCTCTTCAGCGCCCTCGACAACGCCCCATACGAGCTGGCTACCGACCCAGTGACCGGCCACCGTTACCAGCGTGCCTACGCCCAGGTCCTCGGGGAACAGGCTCTTGGCGATCTCGTCTCAGCCCTCTACCAGCCCCTGTTCACCGCGCTGTCGCGGCGCCTGGGCATCCCCTTCCGGGTCGAGACCTACACCCAGCAGCAGGCCGGCGAGCACTTCCGCCGCACCTGGCTGCGTCTCCTGCCCCGCCTCGACGCAGCCCGCTGGTGGCTCGCACCGTCCACCGGCACCCCGCACCTCCGCATCCCTTGCCCGCACCCCGGCTGCGGCTGGGCCGAGAAACACGCCGAACGCACCCGCGTCCACCTCACCGACCACGAGGCGGCGCAAGTGGCCGCCGTCTGCCTCCACCACTGTCCCTACCGGGCCACCATCACACCCGACCCGACCGGGGGCTCCTACCTGGACCTGGCCACCCTGTACCGCAACTTGGTCAAGGAACTCGCCCTGTCCAGCCCCCAAGGCACCCTGCACGTCATGGTCAAGGGCGGCGACTGGGTCTTCGGCTCTCACCTGGTCGACGAGGCCCTCCAGGCCGTCGGCCTCACCCACGGACAGCTCCCGGCCCGCCTGTTCTGCCCCCAGGTCGTCACCCACACCGGCGCCAAACTGTCCAAGTCACTGATCCGCGAAAGCCGCGCTCCGTTGCCCGCCGGCACCGCCAACTGGATGCTCGACACCCAGGACTGGCCCGGCACCATCGCGGAGTACACCGAGCGACTGCTGGCCATGACCGATACCTTGCTGTCCGACCCCCGCCACTTCTTCCGCTCGTACTCGGCCGCCGAGATCGGCCGCATGATGACCGCACCAGCCACCAGGAGCATCCCCGTCCCATGAGCGACACCACCGCCCGCGTCCGCGAGCTCAACCTCTACCGCCATTACTTCGACCTCGTCGCCGCGGGTACCAAGACCATCGAGGTGCGGGTGAAATACCCGCACCTCGCCGACCTCGCCGCTGGTGACACCATCCGCTTCCGCGTCAAGGGCACTGATGAGACCTGCGAAGTGAAGGTCAAGCGGGTCACCGAGTACCCCGACTTCGAGACACTGCTGGACGGCGAAGGCCCGGCCAACGTCAACCCCACCGCGACCCGCGAACAGCAACTGGCCAACATCCGCGCCATCTACCCGCCCGAGAAGGAAGCCCTGGGCGCCCTCGCCATCGAGATCACTCACGTCTGATCGCCACAGCTCTGGCGGGTCTTCCGACAGGAAGAACACGGTCTACAACACTTGCAGCACGGGGTGAAAGCCACCTGTCCTGATCACATGTGACATGCCACGTCTGGCGTAATGGGCGCTTTGGGTCGGTCGGCCGCGTCACTCTGGAAGGGTCGATCACGGTCGTGTCAGGAGCCCTGTGTACGGATCGCGTAAGCGTTTGAGCGGATCGGCCACGACCGCCGGACGGCCCCGAGCGTTTCGGGGCGGGCGCCGCATCCGCGGCACGAGGTGAGCAGGGACACGGTGACCGGGACTTTGAGGACACCGGTGCAAGGGCGCGGCGATGACACAGGGTGAGCGGCGGCCGGACAACGGCATGATGGACCGCTCGGAAGGGTTCGGTGAGCGGCTGCTGGGGGTGCTGCTGGACCGAGCCCACGAGATGCCGCCGCAGCTGATCGCACCGCTGATCGCGGAAGAGGTGGCCAGGGTCGGTGGCCGCGACGTCTCGATCCTGCTGCAGGACTATGCCCAGTTGGTGCTGGTGCCGCTGCCGGGTCGGCGGCTGGTGGTCGGCGAGCCTGAGCCGATTGATGGCTCTCCCGCCGGCACGGCCTTCCTGCAGGCGACCACTGTCGAGGTGCCGCAGTCCGACGGTGTACGGATGTACCTGCCGTTGCTGGACGGCAGCGACCAGGTGGGAGTACTCGCCCTCACTCTGGACGCCGTCGATGACAACGACCGGCGGCTACTGCGCAGGCTGGCCAGCCTTGTCGCCGACATGCTGGTCACCAAGCACCACTACACAGACCAGTTCTTCCTGGCCCGGCGCCGCGAACCGATGAGCGTGGCCGCGGAGATCCAGTGGTCCCTGCTGCCGCCGCTGGCGATGTCCGTCCCCCAGGCAGAGGTGGCCGGCATCCTGGAGCCCGCCTACAGCGTCGCAGGCGACAGCTTCGACTACGCCCTGAACGAGGACATCCTGCACCTGGCCATGGTCGATGCGATGGGCCACGGCCTGGACGCCGCCACGATGGCGACCGTCGCCGTCGGGGCCTACCGGCACGCCCGACGTGCCGACATCGGCCTGTCCGAGATCTACGCGTTCATGGACCGGGCCATCGCGGATCAGTTCGGGCTCGACCACTTCGTCACCGCGCAGATGATGCGTCTGAATATCGCAACGGGCCACCTGCAGTGGGTCAACGCGGGCCATCCCGCACCGCTGCTGATCCGCAATCACCAGGTCGTCCGGCAACTGACAGGCCCGACCACCCTGCCGGTCGGTTTCGGCGGTGAAGAGCCCCGGATCAGCGAGCAGACGCTCCAACGCGGCGACCGGGTGCTGTGCTTCACCGACGGCCTGATCGAGGAACACGAAGCCGGTGAAGAGCAGTTCGGCGAGGAGCAGCTCATCCACTGGGTCAACCGCATCGAACACACAGAGAAGGGAGTACGCGCGGTGGTGCGCGCACTCTCCCACGCTCTGATGCGGCAACGGGGCGGCCGCACCAGCGACGACGCGACACTCTTCCTGATCGAATGGCGCGGTGGCGCCGCCGACCACCTCACCCTCCTGGAGTGAGCCGACAGCCGCACCACCAGGGCCACGGCCGACGGCACGCACACCGGGCCCCCTTGCCCGCGAACGCCCTACCGTCAGAGCCGACTCCGCGATCCTCCTTGGGCGGGTTCACTTCTCTGCGCGGTGCCACGTCCATGGCCGCCGCTGCCGGGGGCGGCCGAAGGGCGAAGTCGCCATGCGATCACCGTGGCTCGCAGTGAACAGCTGAATCACGATCGCACCCAAGGCGGTCCTGACGAGGAGCACGCTCACCGTCGCGACGGTGTCCATGCCTCTCACGTGCCTTCTGCCGAGGTCGGCACGTGGCCGATGACCGCTCCGGTAGGGGTACGTGCGTCGTGTCCGCCTTCGGAGTCCCAGACCGCCTCCCGGAGCGAGTCCCAGGCGGCCGCTGCCTCTGCCGCGGTGCGGAAGCGTTCGGCCTCAAGGATCAGGCCGGTCGCCGTGAGGCTCCGCGACGGGTCGGTGGCCGTGGCCATCATCCGGGCCGCGGTGGCCGGCTCCGTCTCCGGTGGGATCACCAGCAGGTCCCAGCGGCCGACGGTGTAGGAGAGCAGCAGCAGCTTGTGCGGGTCTTGCTCGGCCTCGAACCAGCCGACGTGTACCACGTGCCCGTGAACGGGCACCTTTCGCGGGATGACCGGCCAGAACGTGGGGTTCACCGTTACCCGGGTGATCCGCCCCCACAGCGGGTCGAGGACCTCGATGAGCGCCGGAAGCTCCGCGTTCAGGTCGCGGGAGCGGGGCCACCAGGCACCGTCGATCAGGGCCGGAGCGGTGTCGGCGGGTGCCAGTACGAGTCGGGTGGGCAACGAAGAAGGGGTCCGCTCCTCGACCGCGGGCGTCAACAGAATGGTCGCGGTCATGATGCGGACCCAACCCCGGGCCGGTCACGGCCGGCCCGGTTGTCATGAATCGCCGAGAACGACCCCGGCGTGGAACCGGTGTACGAGATGCTCTCGGTAATCACCAGGATACTCCTCGCCCACGCCCGGCGGACCGATGGGGAGCGACGGGCTGAACGAAACACGAGGGACACCTCCCACGCAACACAGCCAAGGAGTGCTGGACCAGGGCATGCGTGCGGTCGGGCGTGAGACCGGTCTGGCAACCGGCATACGACACACCCCTGGCGCCTTCAGCCGGCCCCACCGGTATCGACAGCCGCTTCGCAGCATGCGGCGTCGTCTCCACAGCCGCCCCGGCCTGTGCGGAGTACCGTGGACAACACCGAGGGCATTTCGCACACCGGCTTCCACGTCGGGGTCGTTCTCGGCGAGAGATGAATCCCGGGGTCGCCGCGAAGGCGGCCCGGAGACGGGTCCGCATCATGTCGGCGACCTTGCACCAACCCCTGCCACAGCACGAGCCCGTCGCAGCCCCGGCCGCGCGTCTCGCGCTGAAGAGCGACGGGCCGTCCCGCGGCCTCCTGGACGGTGCCTGGTGGCCCCGCTCCCGGGACCTGCTGAGCGAGCTGCCCGCACTGACCGATGTGCTGGACCCCCTGTGGGGCCGCATCACCCGCATCGCCGTCAACCCGAAGTACTGGCCGGTCATCCCGCACGACATTCCCGTGGACGGTCATGTCGTCAAGGCCGGCTGGTTCACCCCGGAGATCGACCCGCACAAGCTGCTGCTGCTCTCCTATGGCACCGGCCGCTGGGATCTGCTGGTCATCCCACCCGAGACCGGGGCGGAGTCGGCGGCCCGCCTGATGGCGGCCGCGTCCGACTACGACGGTCCGCCGCTGACCGCGAGCGCGCTCATCACCGCGGACGAGGCCCGGCACGCCGTTTCCGCGGCCGACCGGCCACTCGATCGGGACGAGGCATGGGAGTACGAGGGCGGCGCCTCCTCGACCTCCGCGGCCGTTCCCGCACAGGCCGGTGGCGTCAGCCGCCTGATCATCGGCATGTGAGACGGCCGTCATGAACACCTTCCTGACGACCGCCGCCTTCCTGGTCCTCATCGCAGCCGCGGCATTCGTGATCCACCGGCTCAACATCGAGCACGCGGAGAGAATCGCCGTGCACCGGTACAGTCGCGCCCTGCCCGGCGGCCCGCGCCGCGGAACCGACGCGGCACAACCTCCTGCGGGACCAGCACTGTCCAAGTCGCCGACCGCCGGCGAACGACGTGACCACCGCGACGGGGGCCGCGGCCGCTTCCCAGCGCGCCGCCGCCGCAACCGCACCACTCACCACACATGACGAGGCGACGTTCCCGGCCTCCGCGCACCGACTGCCGGCGCGGGCCCGTATCGACGGGCTTCGGCCCCGCCTCACAAACGACGCAGCCATGTGCAGGGATCTCGACCGGCGGGTCCCCGCACCACGTGGCCATGGGCCTCGTGCCGAGGAGCAGCACATGCAAGTCCCGATCGTTCTCATCGTCGTGATCGGCCTCTTGGCCGTCCTGGCCCTCGCCCTGTCCGTGAAGGTCGTCAAGCAGTACGAGAAGGGAGTGCTGCTCCGCTTCGGCCGACTGGTCGGAACACGCTCCCCGGGGCTGCGGTTCATCATCCCGTTCGCCGACGTCCTGCACCGGGTGTCGCTGCGGGTCGTCACCATGCCGATCCAGTCCCAGGGCATCATCACCCGCGACAACGTGAGCGTCGACGTGTCGGCCGTCGCCTACTTCCGGGTCGTCGACGCCGTGAAGTCGGTCGTCGCCGTCGAGAACGTCAACACGGCGATCAACCAGATCGCCCAGACCACCCTGCGGAAGGTCGTCGGCCGGCACACGCTCGACGAGACGCTGTCGGAGACGGACCGTATCAACCTGGACATCCGCCAGATCCTCGACGTCACCACCGTCGACTGGGGTGTGCAGGTCACGCTGGTCGAGCTCAAGGACATCCAGCTGCCCGACACCATGAAGCGCGCCATGGCCCGCCAGGCCGAGGCGGAGCGGGAGAAGCGAGCGAAGATCATCAACGCGGAGGGCGAGTCCCTGGCCGCGGCCGCGCTCGGTGACGCCTCGGACACCATGATGGCCCACCCCCTGGCGCTTCAACTGCGCAATCTCCAGAGCCTGGTGGAGATCGGTGTCGACCAGAACACCACCGTAGTCTTCCCCGCCCCCCTCATGAGCACGATCGGCGAGCTCGGCTCCTTCCTCGCCCGGGAAACCGCGGCCGCCGCACCTACCGCGTCTACGCCACTGGCCGGCGCCGGCCGCACCGCCAAGTCCGTCAGCCCGGCCGACGACGCTCCCGACACCGCAGCGTGACCCGACTGCCACCATCACTGCATCCCGCGGTGATGGCGCGGCCGAGCGGTCCGTGCCACCGGGACGGACTCGTGGCCGACGCCTGTCGTGCGCACCCTTCGGACATCGGCTGATGATGGAAGTACGGCCGAACACGCGGAGCTGATCATGACGGGTTGGCGGGTCAGGGACTACACCCAGGACGATCTCGAAGCGGTGATCCGAGTCGACATGGAGAGCGGCACGACCGAGGAGCCGCCGCTCTTCCCGCTCTCGGACGCCGTGACGGCTCTCCAGGCCCGCCACCCGGCTGTGGTGGCCACGGCCGACGACGTGCTGATCGGCGCCGCGGTGAGCAGGGTGGAGGGCGAACGGGCATGGATCCTGCGCATCTGCATGGCGCCCGCCTGGCGGCAGCGCGGGCTGGGCAGTGCCCTGGTCACCGCCCTTGAGCAACGGCTCTTCGCCGCCGGCGTCCGAGCGGTGCACGCCGTCCTGCCCGAGGGCGAGACCGGTGCCACCGCCCTTCGCAACTGCGACTTCGGCGCCCGCCCTGGGCTGGTCTTCTTCGAAAAGCGCGGGCCGGTGACCCCGCAGTCGGCCGGCACGCTGTCCTCGCTCGGAGCGGAGCTGCCGCCAGGGGGACTGTGGCAGAAAGTCGCGGGCATGCAACGGGAGAAGCAGCTCATCGAGCGGCGCCTGGTCCTGCCGCTGGCCCATCCCGAACTGGCCGCCCAGCACGGAGTGGAACTGCCACGGGCGGTGATGCTGTTCGGCCCGCCCGGGACCGGCAAGAGCACCTTCGCGCACGCGATCGCCAGCCGCCTGGTATGGCCCTTCCTCGAACTGTTCCCCGCCCGTCTTGCCGCCGAGTACGGCCTGGCGACCGGGCTGAACCGACGTTTCGAGGAGATCGCCCGGCTCGACCACGTCCTCGTCTTCATCGACGAGGTCGAGGAGATCGCCGGCGAACGCGGCGGCGCGGACGCGACCGCTGTCGGCGTCGTCAACGAACTGCTCAAGGCGATCGTCCGGTTCCGAAGCCAGGACGGACGGCTGCTCGTCTGCGCCACGAACAACGTGACCACGCTCGACTCCGCGTTCCTGCGGCACGGCCGCTTCGACTACGTGCTGCCGATCGGCCCTCCCGACCACACCGCCAGGACCGCACTGTGGGAGAGCTACCTGGCCCGAGCGGGCGCGCGGGCCGACAGCGCGGCACTCGCGTCCGCCAGCGAGGGGTTCACCCCCGCCGACATCGCCCACGCGGCGCGCACCGTCTCCCAGGCCCAGTTCGAGCGCACCTTCGACACCGGAACCCGGACCACCCCCACCACCGACGACTACCTGGACACCATCCGCGACACCAAGCCCACGGTCAGCGCCGCCATGGCCCAGGAATTCGCCCAGCAGACGGAGAAGTTCGCCCGCATCTAGCATCCAGGCCGATGGGGAGTCGGTCTGCGGCGGATGTGTCAGGCCGGCGTAGACGGCGTGTCGCCGCCCGTTTCGATGAGGATCTGCCTGGCCTCGGTGACGTTGTCCGCCCGGACGGCCCGGGCCATCGCGGCGCGTGCCGCGTCGGGCGACGCGTCCGGAGGGACCAGCAACAGAGAGAAAAGGTCCCCTTCGCCTCGGGTGATGAGGACGGTGTCGTCACCGACCGGGAAGGAATCGATGTGCACGACTCGGCCGTCGACCATCACCCGGGTCGGCAGTCCGTCCCAGGCGCTGCCGTCCAGACCGACACGGGTGACAGGCCCGAGATGCTCGGTCAACGCGGAGATCAGCGAGGGGAGCTCGGCACCGATGTCCCGGGACCGCGGCCACCAGGCACCGTCCAGCATTCCCTCGCGTGCGTGCGTCGTCTCCAGCCTCAGCAGGGCCGTCCCCGGTCTCACCGACCGGTGAACGGCGTCCGGCAGGAGCCTGGGGAGGCCGGGGGTGTCTGAGTCGGCCATGATGTCCGCCCGTCCACAGAGCAGTGCGACCGCAGAGCATGCGCCCGCGATACGACCCTGCAACCTCACCGTACTCCGCACGACGCTCGCGCGAGCGCCTCGCCGCACGGCGCGGTTACGGAAACAGGCAACGGCTCCGGCGTATACCCGCCGGAGCCGCCCTTCCGGGTCATTGCACGTGAGCGTGCACCGACCCGCTTCCCACGTTACGCCAAAGGGATGAATCCGACGCGACCAATCCTTGCGAAGGTTCGCTTCGGCCGAGAAGCCGACGCGGCGACTCAGCCGCGCCCTTCCTCTTCCGTCTCCATCTGCCGGATCCCCTGGTGCGTCAGCGTGATCATCGCGGGCGTGTTGCCCCTCCCCCAGTCCACGACGACCCAGCCTTCGCCCGCCAGGTACATACAGGCAGCGGCCATGTCCTGCTCAGGGATACCGAGGTCGTTGCGGAGCTTCGCCCCATCGACGCCCAGGAGGCGATTGCCCTCGGCGGCTTGGTACAGAGCCTGCATGATCCTCTCGCGGTACGTCTTCCGGTCTCGCAATATCGCCATGACGCGCCTTCCTCTACTGCCCTCGGTCGGGCCGAAGTCGATGTCATCCGCGGTCGCCGTCGCGGTGGGTCGCGGCGGAGCGCCCGCGTCCACCGCCGACCGACGGTGCCTCCGGGGCCGACGCCCGATCCCCGGCAGAACATCGCTGTAGTGGAAGGCAGCGATCCGTTCGTCGTGCTGACCATTGAGCTGGTGGATCAGAACGACTCCGACGGCGACCAGAAGGAGCAGTACGGCCACGGCGATGACAGTCATGGTTCTCTCACCTCCGCCGACCGCCGAGCGAAGGCCCTGTCGAGCCGATGGGCCGGGGCAGGGACGACGGCCGACCCGCTCCGCCGTCGGTCTCCCACGCTTCTTCCCTGATCCGGGCGGCGATCCTTTCTGCTGCTTCCTCGCGGGCCGGGACATCGATGCCGCCGCCCGCCATCAGCTGCGCGGCGGCATCCGCACCGGTCTCCGGCGGAAGCACCAGCACGTCCCGGCGGCCATCGGCGGAGAAAAAGGTCAGTCTGTGCGGATCCTGCTCCTCGGTGGACCAGCCCACGTGCACCGTGCGCCCGGCCACGGACACCCGACACGGGATGACGGGCCAGTGGGCAGGGTTCACCGCGATACCTGTGATGCGGCCCCAGAGATCACCCAGGGCGGCTGTCAAGGGTGGCAGCTCACGGGTGAGGGCACGGGAGCGAGGCCACCACGTGCCGTCCAGCCCGCCCGGCGCGGGCGTCAGGGACAGCCGAGCCGGCTGCGGCGGCGCGCGCCAGCTCGATGTCGTACGGTCAATGGTCACGGCCATGGCGCGGACCTGTCCCCGGGCTCGTGGGTGCGGCCCGGCATTGTCGATCACCGGAAACGGCACCCGCAGCGGAGCCGGTGCGCGAAGGACTCCCGGTGCCTTCACACTACTCCGCTCACCGGCCCGAAAAGCCCGGGATGACCAGGTAGTTTCCTGCCTTCGGGGCCTGGTCGCCGGTGCCGATGCCGGTCAGAGCCAGTCCTTGCGCTTGAACGTCAGATACAGCAATGCGGACAGGAGCACGATGACGGCGGCGGAGGTGATGAATCCCGACTCGCGGCCGAAACCGGGATAGGGGAGATTCTGGCCGTAGTAGCCGGTGATCGCGGTGGGAACGGCGATGATCGCGGCCCAGCTCGTCACCTTCTTCATGATCAGGTTCATGCTGTTGGCCTGGACCGAGAGGTTCGTCTCCATGACCGAGGCCACCAGGTCCCGCAGTGATTCCGTCCACTCGGTCGCACGCAGCACGTGGTCGTAGACGTCCTGGTAGTACGGGACGAGAGGGTCGGTGATCAGATGCAGGCCGGGGCGCATGAGCCCGTTGACCACCTCGCGCATCGGAAGCACGACGCGGCGCAGCTGGACGAGCGACTTACGCAGTGCGAAGACCCGGCGCTGCACGGCTTCGATCTCGCGGCGCCCGGCCGCGAAGAGCAGGCCCTCCAGCTCCTCGATGCTGTCGTCCAGTTGCTGGACCGCGGCGAAGTGTCCGTCCACGAGATGGTCGAGCAGACCGTGCAGCAGGAATCCGACGCCGTGGCCGGCCAGGTCCGGGCTCTCGTCCCAGCGGGCGACGACGTCCTCGATGTCGAGGCCGTCGTCCTTGCGGACGGTGATCATGGCCTGACTGGTGAGGAATACGGCGATCTCGCTGTACGTCAGCTGCGCACCGTCCGGGCTGACGGTCACGGCATAGGCGCTGAGGAACTCGTGGGTGCGATAGCGGTCGAGTTTCGGCCGCTGCCCACGCTGCGCGGCATCCTCCAAAGCCAGTTCGTGGATGCCGAACTCCTGACCGAGCATGGTGAACTCGGCGTTCCTGGGCCGGTACAGGTCCAGCCACAGGACCGACGCCGGATCAGCGAGATGCGCAGAGACGTCACTGGCGGGAAAGTCCTCCAGGACGAGAGTGCCGTCGTGATACAGCCGGGTGCGCGTCACCATGGCCCGAGGCTAGTCTCTTGCGCCTCGACCATCCCGTTTCGTCCCGATTGCCAGCGCGGCAGGCTCTGGAGATCACCGGCGGTCGGCACAATCCGTGACACGTCGGCTCCGGCCCGCCAAGGGTACGGCGTCAGCCGCCTATACCCCCGGGCCGGGACAGCAGTCCGCACACAGTCCGCAGGACACCCGCTCAAGACCGTCGCGCCCCATCGCCACCAATCACCAAAAGGCCAGGTCAGCGCCCCACAGGAATGATCTCCGCAGGTCACCGACCTGGCCCGCTACTAGGAGACCAAGAAGGCCTGAGGGTTCTTCTTGGCGCGAAGGGCCCGGTCGGACGCCGACCGGGCCCTTCGTCGTGTCCCGCCGGGCCTCGGCGGACGTGCGCTCCCCGGTGTCGGCGCCCTGTGCGAAGCTGTGGGGCGTGACCCTGGAGGACCTGAGGCGGCTGCGGCGCGTGCGCGACCGGATGGACCGTGAGTACGCCGAGCCGCTCGACATGGCGGAGCTGGCCCGCGGGGCCCTGATGTCCCCCGGCCACTTCCAGCGCAGCTTCCGCAAGGCGTTCGGCGAGACGCCGTACAGCTATCTCATGACCCGCCGGATCGAGCGGGCCAAGGCCCTGTTGCGGCGGGGCGACCTCACGGTGACCGAGGTGTGCCTGGCCGTCGGCTGCACCTCGCTCGGCTCCTTCAGCTCGCGCTTCACCGAGCTGGTCGGGGAGACACCGAGCGCCTACCGGGCGCGTTCGCACGAGCCGGCCGCGGTGATCCCGTCGTGTGTGGCCCGTACGTTCACCCGCCCGCGGCGCCGGCTGTACTGAGCCGTTCGCTCGCACGGCCGTCGGCGCGGGCCTAGCGTGACCCCATGGACGTGAAACTCGCGACGTGCTTCATCGCCGTGGACGACCACGACAAGGCCCTCGCCTTCTACCGCGACGTGCTGGGCCTGGAGGTCCGCAACGACGTGGGCTTCGAGGGGATGCGGTGGGTGACCGTCGGCTCGCCGCACCAGCCGGACGTGGAGATCGTGCTGGAGCCGCCCGGCGCCAACCCGGACGCCTCCCCCGCGGACAAGCAGGCCCTCGCCGAACTGCTCGCCAAGGGCATGCTGCGCGGTGTCATCCTGTCGACCGACGACTGCGACGCCCTGTGGGAGCGGCTGCGCGAGCACGGCGCCGACCTGCTGCAGGAGCCGACGGACCAGCCGTGGGGCGTGCGCGACTGCGCCTTCCGGGACCCGGCGGGGAACCTGCTGCGCTGCATGCAGCGCCCCGCGGGCTGAAGTCCCGCGGGCTCAAGTCTCGCGGGTCCAAGTTCCGCGGGTTCAGGTCTCGTGGGTCCAAGTTCCGCAGGCTCAAGTCCCGCGGGTCCATGGGTGACTTCGCGCCTGTGCTCGCCGTCGCGGACGTTCGCCGGGCGTACGCCTTCGTCGAGCGGTCCGCCGGCCTGCCGCCCGGGGCACGCGCCTTCCGGACCGCAGTCACCGGCGCCCGGCCGTCCGGACCCCGCGGTGCGCGAGAGCGCCCCTGGGGGGTGATGCGCGAACCGGCGGGCGGCACCCGCCGCCTCGCCGGCCGCTACCCCGCGACCGGGGCCCGCCGGACCGCCCCTCAGAGCCGCGACCCCGACGCGCCGCTCCAGGGCTCGACGTCCACCACGGCGGCGACCGGCAGCGGACCGTACACGTGCGGGAACTCCTCGCCGTCCGGCTCGACGGCCTCGTACCTCACCGGCACGTCCACCCGGGCCGGGTCCACGACCAGGACCACCAGCTCGTCCGGGCCGTCGTAGTCGCCGTAGAGGAAGCCGGCGATGCGCGGGAGCTGTTCCCGGGTGGAGAAGTGGAGGAAGCCCTCCTCCTGCAGGGTGCGGCCGCGGGTCGACACCTCGTAGGTGCCGCGCTCGCGCGCCGCCTCCCACAGGGAGCGCTCGGTGATGTGGAAGACGCGGGGCAGTTTCGGCATGGGCCCACGGTACGACCGGCCCCGCACCGTGAGGGGACGTGCGGGGCGGCCTGGCCGGAGACCCCGGCTCCGTGCGGGGTCAGGAGCCGCACGGGCCGGGGCCTCCGGGTCCTTCGCCGCCACCGGGCGCCGGCAGCGGCAGCGTCCTTCACCGCCGCCGGGGCCGGCAGCGGTCAGCTGCTGCGCCGGGTCACGAACTCGGCGAGGGCCAGCAGACCGCCCGCCGTCTCCGGGTCGGGGACCGCGCGGGCCAGTTCCTGCATCGCGCGGGCCATCCGGTCGGCCGCCTCGGCCTGCGCCCAGTCCCGGCCGCCGGCCTGCTCGACGGCCAGCGCCGTCCGGGCGATGCCCTCGGTGTCCCCGGTGACGTACGGCTTTCCGTACAGCGCCGCGAGTTCGGCCGCCGCCGGGGCGCCGGAGCAGAGGGCCGCCACCACCGGCAGGGACTTCTTGCGGGCGGCCAGATCGGCGCCCGCCGGCTTGCCGGTGTGCCGGGGATCGCCCCATATGCCGATGACGTCGTCGATGAGCTGGAAGGCGAGCCCGGCCTGGCGGCCGAAGCCGTCGAGCGCGGCCACCTCCGCCGCCCCGGCGCCCGCGTACAGCGCGCCGAGGGCGCAGGCGCAGCCCAGCAGCGCGCCGGTCTTCGCCTCGGCCATGGCGAGGACCTCGTCGAGGGTGACCTCGTCGGGGGCGCGGTGCTCCAGGTCCGTGTCGGTGTGCTGGCCGGCGCACAGCTCCACGACACAGGCCGTGAGCCGGGCGGCGGCCGGTCTCGCGGCCGGGTGCGGGTCCTCGGCGAGCAGCCGCAGGGCGAGTGCCTGCAGCGCGTCCCCGGCCAGGATCGCGTCGGCGACACCGAACACGGTCCAGGCCGTCGGCCGGTGCCGGCGGGTGGGGTCCCGGTCCATCACGTCGTCGTGCAACAGCGTGAAGTTGTGCACCAGTTCGACCGCCGCCGCGGCTCGGACGGCTGCCGACCGGGCCACCGGACCGCCGAGCGCGGCGGCCGCGGCGAGCACCAGCGCGGGCCTGATCGCCTTCCCCGCGTGGCCCGCCGCCGAGGTGCCGTCCGCCTGCTCCCAGCCGAAGTGGTAGCGCGCGATCCGGCGCATCGAGCCGGGCAGCGACTCGACGGCCGTGCGCAGCTCCGGGTCGACCAGCGCCCGGGTCCGCTCCAGGAGCGCCGTCGCCTCCTGACCGTCGGACGGGACGGGGCCGGTGTCGCCGGTCCCCCGCCGCTCCCCCGGTGTGCCGGGGCTCGGCACACCGGGCGAACGCCGCTCGGGCTCCGTCATGAACTCGCCCATGTCTCCCCCTCCGCCGGGTCCGCGGGCACCGGCGTCGCCGGACCCGCTGGACACGTACCCCGAGGGTTTACCCCCGGCGGTGGCCGGGGACACGGCCGCGACGTGCGAAAACGTCACCTCCACCGGCCGATCTCGACGTTCTCCAGCACGCCGAGCGCGTCCGGCACCAGCACGGCGGCCGAGTAGTAGGCCGTGACCAGGTACTTGATGACGGCCTGTTCGTTGATGCCCATGAACCGGACGGACAGGCTGGGCTCGATCTCGTCCGGGATGCCGGACTGCCTCAGGCCGATGACGCCCTGCTCGTCCTCGCCGGTCCGCATGGCGATGATCGAGGTCGTGCGGGCCTCGCTGATCGGGATCTTGTTGCACGGGTAGATCGGCACACCGCGCCAGGTCGGGATGCGGTTGCCGGCGATGTCGACGGTCTCCGGCACCAGCCCGCGCTTGTTCAGCTCGCGCCCGAACGCGGCGATCGCGCGCGGGTGGGCGAGGAACAACTTGGTGCTGCGGCGGCGGCTGAGCAGCTCGTCCATGTCGTCCGGGCTGGGCACGCCGTCGTGCGGCTGGACGCGCTGGTCGTACTCGCAGTTGCTGAGCAGGCCGAACTCGGGGTTGTTGACCAGCTCGTGCTCCTGGCGCTCCTTCAGCGCCTCGACGGTGAGCCGCAGCTGCTGCTCGGTCTGGTTCATCGGCTGGTTGTACAGGTCGGCCACGCGCGTGTGGATGCGCAGCACGGTCTGGGCGATGCTCAGCTCGTACTCGCGGGGCCGGGGTTCGTAGTCCACGAAGGTGTGCGGGATGTCGGGCTCGCCGGAGTGGCCGGCCGCCAGCGCGACCTCCTTCTCGCCGTACTTGTTGGTGCGCTGCGCGGGGATCGCGCGCACGTGTTCGAGGTGCGCGCGCAGCGAGTCGGAGCGCTCGGCGACCTGCTCGAAGTCCTGGCGGCCGAGGATCAGCACCGTGGTGGCGGTGTCCGCGCGGACGGTGTACTCCCAGATGGCGTCCGGGTCGAGCAGCGCCTGGTCGCCGAAGTAGGCGCCGTCGGCCAGGACACCGAGCACCGAGTCGTCGCCGTACGGGCCGGTGCCGACCTTCTCGACCCTGCCGTGCGCGAGCAGGTAGACCTCGTCGGTCCGGTTGCCGAAGTCGGCGATCACCTCGCCGGGCGCGAAGTCCCGCTGGCGGCAGCGCCGGGCCAGCTCCGTCAGCACCTCCTCGTCCTCGTACGACCGCAGCGCCGGCAGCTCGCCCAGTTCGGCAGGGACGACCTCCACCTGGTCCCCGGTCTTGACGAAGGTGATCCGGCCGTCCCCGACGGCGTACGTCAGCCGGCGGTTCACCCGGTACGTGCCGCCCTGGACGTCCACCCAGGGAAGCGTGCGCAGCAGCCAGCGGGAGCTGATCTCCTGCATCTGTGGAACGGACTTGGTGGTCGTGGCCAGGTTCCGCGCTGCCGCCGTCCCGAGGGACTGCTGCGGCCTGCCCTGATCCGTGCGGACCTCTTCGCCTACCGACATGTGGAAACGCCCTCCCGTGTATGCCCGGCGCGAAATCACAGCGAGCGCCGGTCTCGACGACCAGCCTTCCATCACACAGCGTGCTCGTGCCATTACCCGAACGAGCGGGATTGGATCATCGCATTACTGGGCACAAAGAGGGACCTTGTACACCTTTGTGCGAGCGTGCCCCGGCCATGCCCCGCCGGCGCCGGTGGGCACCCCTTCGGCCGGGCGCCTGTGGGTCCCCTCGCACGCCCGGCACCGATGGGCGCCTTCGCCCGGCAACAGCCCGCCACCGGTGGGCACCCTCGCCCGGCAACCGGTGGGCGCCCTCCGCACGCCCGGCAAGTGGGCCCCATCGCCCGCCCGGCGCCGGTGGGCACCTTCCGCACACCCGGCGCCGCCGGGCCCCCTTCGCCCGGCCCCGGCACGGGCGACAATGAAGCGGTGACCAGTCCGGACCCGCTCGCCCCTCGACTCCCTTCACCGCTCCAGGAGGCCGGGGACAGCCGGTTCGGGCGGCGCGGCCTGCGCCTGCTGCTCAAACGCGACGACCTCATCCACCCCGAGCTCATCGGCAACAAGTGGCGCAAGTTGGTGCCGAACATCGAGGCCGCGGCCGGCCGGCCCCTGGTCACGTTCGGCGGCGCCTACTCCAATCACCTGCGGGCCACCGCCGCCGCGGGCCGCCTCCTCGGCCTCGGCACGACCGGCGTGGTCCGCGGCCAGGAGCTGGCCGGCCGCCCGCTCAACCCGTCCCTGGCGCGGTGCGCGGCCGACGGCATGCGCCTGCACTTCATCGACAGATCGACCTATCGGCACAAGTCCGACCCGCAGACCCTGGCCGCGATCCTGCGCGCGGCCGGCGCCGAGAACGCGTACCTCGTCCCCGAGGGCGGCAGCAACGCCGAGGCCGTGCGCGGCTGCCGGGCCCTCGGCGCGGAGCTGCGCGGCCACGCCGACGTGGTCGCGGTCGCCTGCGGCACCGGCGGCACGCTGGCCGGGCTCGCCGCCGGGCTGGGCGCGGATCAGCGGGCCCTCGGCGTGCCGGTCCTCAGGGGCGGCTTCCTGGCGGCCGACGTGCAGTCCCTGCAGGAACGTGCCTTCGGCCGCCGTACCGGCACCTGGTCGCTGGACGACCGGTTCCACTTCGGCGGTTACGCGCGCACGGCGCCCGGACTGGAGTCGTTCGCCCGCGACTTCGAGGACCGCCACGGACTGCCCGTGGAACGCCTCTATGTCGCCAAATTGCTCTACGGACTTGTCGCCCTCGCGGAAGAGGGCGCCTTCGCGCGCGGGACGACGATCGCGGCCGTCGTCACCGGGCGGCCGTTCCCCGAAGGCTGAGCCCTCCCGGCCGGATCAGGAGGCCTCCCGGTAGGCGGCCGCCTCCTCCAGGTCCAGCCGTCTGAGCAGGCCCCGCAGCATCTCGTCGTCGATGTAGCGGTGGTCGCGGAGCTTGACGAAGACCTCGCGCTCGGCGCTGATCATCTCGCGGGACAGCCGGCGGTAGGTGTCGTCCACGGACTCGCCGGTGACCGGGTTGACCTGCCCGAGCCGCTCCCACACGGCGTTGCGCCGGCGCTCCAGGGCGCCGCGCAGCCGGTCGGCGAGCGGTGGCGGCAGCGCGTTGCGCTCGTCGGAGAGGAGTTCCTCCAGGCGGTTCTCGGCGGCCCGGGAGGCCTGCGCCTGGGCGTTGGCCTCGGCGAGCGTCTCGGCCTGCCGGTCGCGCCCGGGGAACCGCATCAGGCGGATCACCGGCGCGAGCGTCAGGCCCTGCACGACCAGCGTGCCGATGACCGTGGTGAAGGTCAGGAAGAGGATCAGGTTGCGCTGCGGGAAGGGCGCCCCGCCGTGCACGGTGGCCGGGATCGAGAACGCGATCGCGAGGGACACCACGCCGCGCATGGCGGCCCAGGACGTCACGATCGGTGCCCGCCAGGTGGGGTTCTCCTCCCGCTCCCGGATGCGGCGGGAGAGCAGGCGCGGCAGGAAGGCCGCCGGGTACACCCACACGAAACGGGTCGCGACGACCACGAGGAAGACGGCGACCGCGTACCAGACCGCGTCGGCCCCCTGGTAGGTGCCGAGCCCGTGCAGGATCGGCGGCAGCTGCAGACCGATCAGGGCGAACACCGCCGACTCCAGCAGGAAGGCGACCATCTTCCACACCGCCTCCTCCTGGAGCCGGGTGGCGAAGTCGACCTCCCACGCGCGGTGCCCGAGGTAGACGGCGACGACCACGACCGCGAGCACGCCCGACGCGTGCACCTGCTCGGCGACCCCGTAGGCGACGAACGGGATCAGCAGCGAGAGCGTGTTCTGCAGCAGCGCCTCCGTGAGGTGGGTGCGCAGCCAGTGGATCGGCACCATGAGCACCAGGCCGACGACGACACCGCCGATCGCCGCGCGCAGGAACTCGCCGATCCCGCCCGCCCAGGTCGAGCCCTCGCCCACGGCGGCGGCGACGGCCACCCGGTAGGCGGTGATCGCGGTGGCGTCGTTCAGCAGGGACTCGCCCTGGAGGATCGTGGTGACCCGCGACGGCAGCCCGACCCGGCGCGCGATCGCCGCCGCCGCGACGGCGTCCGTCGGCGCCACGACCGCGCCCAGCACCAGTGCCGCGGGCAGCGGCAGGCCCGGGACGACGAGGTAGGCGGCCCAGCCGACGACGAAGGTCGCGAAGAGCACGTACCCGACGGAGAGCAGTCCGACGGGACGCAGCTGCGCCCGCAGGTCGAGGTAGGAGCTCTCGGTGCCCTCCTTGTAGAGCAGCGGGGGCAGCACCAGGGGCAGCACGACGTCGGGCTCGAGGGTGTAGTCGGGCACGCCGGGGACGTACGACACCACCAGGCCCGCCGCGACCAGCAGCAGGGGCGCCGGCACCGGGGTGCGCCGGGCGGCCCCCGCGACCGCGGCACTGCCCGCCACCAGCAACAGCAGGGGCAACACGTCCATGGTCCTCGCCCACCCTCTTTTTCCGCGCGGCCACCCGCACACCCGTCGTAATCTGGCAATCATGAAACAGTGCACGCACGTCGACGCGCTGCCGCATCCGGAACCCGCACCGCAGACCGCGACCTGCCCGGAGTGCCTGGCGAGCGGGATGCACCCGGTGCAGCTGCGGCTCTGTCTGACGTGCGGGCACGTGGGCTGCTGCGACTCCTCGGTCGGGCGGCACGCGACCGGGCACTACGAGGCGTCCGGTCACCCCGTGATGCGGACCTTCGAACCGGGCGAGGACTGGCGATGGTGCTTCGTCGACCACATCCTGGTCTGAGCGGTGATCGTGTTCCCGCTCGACGGCGTTCTCGTGTGACACTGCATGCGGCGGTGACCGTACGACGGTTCGAGCGTCGGACGCATGGGTACGTCAACCCGGCGCGCGCTCTTCCCATTTGGGCCCGCAGACATCTAGACACGGAGCGTATCCACAGCTTTACTGTGAGTGACGCCAAGGGGTCGGGGTCCCGGGGACAGAAACGTTCGGAGCGCGATAGCGTCACCGCTTGAACCACCTACGCGTTACCCCGGGGGGCGACCCTCGGCCCCGTAAAGCTTGTACCACCATGGAGGTGAGGGTGTCCCAGATCGCAGGCGAGCCCGCGGCGAACCAGGACTTCGTGGAAGTCCGCCTTCCGGCTGCGGGTGCCTACCTGTCGGTGCTGCGGACGGCCACGGCCGGTCTGGCGGCCCGCTTGGACTTCACCCTGGACGAGATCGAGGACTTGCGCATCGCCGTCGACGAGGCCTGCGCGATCCTGCTCCAGCAGGCCGTCGCCGGCTCGGTGCTCAGTTGCGTCTTCCGGCTCGTCGACGACTCGCTGGAGGTCACGGTGTCCGCCCCGACCACGGACGGCCACGCCCCCTCGCGGGACACGTTCGCCTGGACCGTGCTGTCGGCCCTCGCGGGCAAGGTCTCGTCCGCCGTCGACGAGGACAAGACGGTGTCGATCAGCCTCTACAAACAGCGCGGCGCGGGTCCCGGGCCGGCGTGAGGAACGGGGACGGTCCGGTGCGGGACGAAGAGCGCGGCACACGGGAGCTGCCGACCGGGGACGGGGGTGCCCTCTGGTCGAGCACGGACGAGACGACGTCCGGGGAGGGCCCTCAGGCCGGTTCCCGGCGCATGGCGGACGGCATCGACGGCATCCCCGAGCAGGCCAGACCCCACCCCGAGGACGAATCCACACGGGTCGGCGGTGAGAGCTCGGTGCCGGACGCGCCCGCAGGGGGACCCCGCGCGGGGGCGAGGGCTCGGGGAAGGGCTACGGGCGGGACGATGAGCGAGCACGAGCGGAACGCCGAGGACGCCGCGCCGGGTGCGGAAGCCGTGCAGGCGGCGCAGCACGAGCCCCACGACCGCAGCGGGGCCCGCGCGATGTTCGTCGAGCTGCGCAAACTGCAGGACGGCAGCCGGGAGTACGCCGAGCTGCGCAACCAGCTCGTCCGTATGCACCTGCCACTCGTGGAGCACCTGGCACGCCGGTTCCGCAACCGCGGCGAGCCGCTGGACGATCTCACCCAGGTCGCCACCATCGGCCTGATCAAGTCCGTCGACCGGTTCGACCCGGAGCGCGGCGTGGAGTTCTCCACGTACGCCACCCCGACCGTCGTCGGCGAGATCAAGCGGCACTTCCGCGACAAGGGCTGGGCGGTGCGCGTGCCGCGCCGGCTGCAGGAGCTGCGGCTCGCGCTCACCACGGCCACCGCCGAGCTGTCCCAGCTGCACGGCCGCTCCCCCACCGTGCACGAACTGGCCGAGAAGCTCGCCATCTCCGAGGAGGAGGTCCTGGAGGGCCTGGAGTCCGCGAACGCGTACTCCACGCTGTCCCTGGACGTCCCCGACACCGACGACGAGTCCCCGGCGGTCGCCGACACCCTCGGCGCCGAGGACGAGGCGCTGGAGGGAGTGGAGTACCGCGAGTCCCTCAAGCCGCTGCTGGAGGACCTGCCGCCCCGCGAGAAGCGCATCCTGCTGCTGCGCTTCTTCGGGAACATGACCCAGTCGCAGATCGCGCAGGAGGTCGGCATCTCCCAGATGCACGTCTCCCGGCTGCTGGCCCGCACGCTGGCCCAGCTGCGGGAGAAGCTGCTGGTGGAGGAGTGACGGCCGCTACTCGCCCCGGCCCGGTCCCTTGATGCCGAGGGCCCGGGTCGTCTCGCCGTTGACGAGGAGCACCAGGGCCGCCACGGCGACCACGGCCAGGACGGCACCGGCCGGGATGGCCATGCTGTCCGCCTTCAGCAGGTTGTAGGCGATCGGCAGCGCCATGACCTGGGTGATCACCGCGGGTCCACGGCTCCAGCCGCGCCGCAGCAGCAGACCGCGCGCGGCGAGCAGCGGCAGCAGCGCGAGCACGACGAGGGTGATCCCCAGGGTCACGGCCTGCTGCCGCCCGTCCGGATCGCCGGCGACGCCGAGCACGAGCACCCACAGGCCGCCGGCCACCAGCGCGGCGCCTTCCAGCGCGGCCAGCACGGCGGCGTACGTCAGCCGGCGCGGACGTGGCTCCTCGGCCGCGGCTGCGTCGGCGGTGTCCTGGACCGGGCTCTGCTCACTGCTCACCCCAGCAGGGTAGCCGTCGGCCGGGAGCGGGTCGCCCGCCGGATCGGGTACGCGGCCACCCCGCGGCCAGGACCCGAGTGTGCAGCCTCACGCCCCCTCTCTTACCGGATCCCTACCTCGGTCTGGGCCGGGTACCCCCCAGTAGGTACGCTGCCCTTCATGCGTGCACTTCTCGTGGTCAACCCGGCGGCAACCACCACCAGCGCACGCAGGCGTGACGTGCTGATCCACGCGCTGGCGAGCGAGATGAAGCTGGAGGCGGTCACCACCGAGTACCGCGGCCACGCACGGGACCTCGGCCGCCAGGCGGCGGAGAGCGACGACATCGACATGGTGGTCGCCCTCGGCGGCGACGGCACCGTGAACGAGGTCGTCAACGGACTGCTGCACGCCGGCCCCGCCCTGGACCGCCTGCCCGGTCTCGCCGTCGTCCCCGGCGGCTCCACCAACGTCTTCGCCCGCGCCCTGGGCCTGCCCAACGATCCCGTCGAGGCCACCGGCGCCCTGCTGGACGCGCTGCGCGAGGGCCGCGAGCGGGTCGTCGGCCTCGGTCTGACCTCGGGCACGCCCGGCACCGAGGACGAGGCGGTGCCGGACCGCTGGTTCACCTTCAACGCCGGGCTGGGCTTCGACGCGGGTGTCGTCGGCCGGGTCGAGCAGCAGCGCGAGCGCGGCAAGAAGTCGACGCACGCGCTGTACGTGCGTCAGGTGGTCCGCCAGTTTCTCGGCGAGCCGCACCGCCGGCACGGCACGATCACACTGGAGCGGCCCGGCGCGGACCCGGTCACGGATCTCGTCGTGGCCATAGTCTCGAACACGTCCCCGTGGACGTATCTCGGCAATCGCCCGATGTACACATCGCCTAAGGCCTCGTTCGACACCGGCCTCGACGTGCTCGGTCTCAGCCGCCTGTCGACGGCCGCGGTTGCCCGGTATGGCACCCAGTTGCTCACTTCGTCCCCCGAGCGCGGACCCCGCGGCAGGCATGTGCTCTCACTGCACGATCTGGACCGGTTCACCTTGCATTCGAAGGCGCCGCTGCCCCTTCAGATGGACGGTGACCACCTGGGGCTACGAACCAGCGTGACGTTCACAGGCGTACGCCGCGCACTGCGTGTGATTGTGTGAGCGGATCCGGCAAAAGTCCTTTCACTCGAACGTTTAGGCCAGGATCCACCCCATGGAAGTACGGCTGTGACCCAGTCGACACCGAGGAATCAAAAAAAACTTTCCGGAAGGGGTTGTATCCGTCGCTGAGGTTTGCGAGTCTCTACGTGGCGATCGGGACGGCCCGCAACACCGGCCTCCACTGATCACCGGAACCCCTCTTCACACCAAGGACCACGCCGGGGAAGACTCGGCGGTCGGCCCTTCCCTTGTCGAGGGATTCGTGAAAGCGTTCACATTCACAAGCAACTGAGCACGTAATACCAAGGAGAGGTAGCAGCCATGGACTGGCGTCACAACGCCGTTTGCCGCGAGGAAGACCCCGAGCTCTTCTTCCCCATCGGCAACACCGGTCCTGCGCTGCTGCAGATCGAGGAAGCCAAGGCCGTCTGCCGTCGCTGCCCGGTGATCGAGCAGTGTCTGCAGTGGGCGCTCGAGTCCGGTCAGGACTCCGGCGTCTGGGGTGGTCTCAGCGAGGACGAGCGCCGCGCCATGAAGCGCCGTGCCGCTCGCAACCGGGCTCGTCAGGCCTCCGCCTGACCTACCCACCCCTGCTGACAGCCTGAGCTTGGCGGCGCGTGCATCGCGTACGCATCTCCCGCCCCCGAGCCGCAGCGCGCAGTACCCCCGATGTGCTAAGCGACAATCGCGGAGCAGCAACGAGCACGAGCCTCGGACCAATGGTGGTCCGGGGCTTTTTGCTGCGCCCGGACTCCCGCCCGAACCCCCGTGCGCCGCACGGACCTGCCTACTTCTGCGCGCGCACCGGAAGGTCCAGGATCACCCGGGTCCCGCGCCCCGGCGCCGGCACCATGTCGAACGTTCCCCCCAACTCGCCCTCGACCAGCGTCCGTACGATCTGCAGACCCAGGTTGCCCGAGCGGTGCGGGTCGAAGCCCTCGGGCAGGCCGACGCCGTCGTCCTGCACGGTGACCAGGAGACGCGCCTCCTTGGGGGTGCCGCCGCGGACCGCGGAGACCTCCACCGTGCCGGTGTCGCCCTCGCGAAAGCCGTGTTCGAGGGCGTTCTGGAGGATTTCGGTGAGGACCATCGACAGCGGGGTGGCCACCTCGGCGTCGAGCACCCCGAACCGCCCGCTGCGCCGGCCGGTCACCTTGCCCGGCGAGATCTCGGCGACCATCGCGAGCACGCGGTCGGCGATGTCGTCGAACTCCACCCGCTCGTCCAGGTTCTGAGACAGCGTCTCATGCACGATGGCGATGGAGCCGACCCGGCGCACGGCCTCCTCCAGGGCCTCCCGGCCGCGCTCGGAGTCGATGCGCCGGGCCTGCAGGCGCAGCAGGGCGGCGACCGTCTGGAGGTTGTTCTTCACCCGGTGGTGGATCTCCCGGATGGTGGCGTCCTTGGTAATCAACTCCCGCTCGCGGCGCCGTAGTTCGGTGACGTCCCGGCACAGCACCAGCGAACCGATCCGGGTGCCCTTGGGCTTGAGCGGGATGGCCCGGAACTGGATGACCCCGTCGTTCGCCTCGATCTCGAACTCGCGCGGCGCCCAGCCGCTGGCCACCTTGGCGAGTGCCTCGTCCACCGGGCCCCGGGTGGGCGCGAGTTCGGCGGTGGTCTGCCCCAGGGGCTGGCCGACCAGGTCGGCGGCGAGGCCGAGGCGGTGGTAGGCGGACAGGGCGTTCGGGGAGGCGTACTGGACCATGCCGTCGGCGTCCAGCCGGATCAGGCCGTCGCCGACCCGCGGCGAGGCGTCCATGTCGACCTGCTGGTCCGGGAAGGGAAACGATCCTGCCGCGATCATCTGCGCGAGGTCGGAGGCGCTCTGCAGGTAGGTCAGCTCGAGCCGGCTCGGGGTACGGACGGTGAGCAGGTTGGTGTTGCGGGCGATCACGCCGAGAACGCGGCCCTCGCGCCGTACGGGGATGGACTCGACCCGGACGGGGACCTCCTCGCGCCACTCCGGGTCGCCCTCGCGCACGATCCGGCCCTCGTCCAGCGCCGCGTCCAGCATGGGCCGCCGGCCGCGCGGGACCAGGTGGCCGACCATGTCGTCCTGGTAGGAGGTCGGGCCGGTGTTGGGGCGCATCTGGGCGACCGAGACGTACCGGGTGCCGTCGCGGGTGGGGACCCACAGAACCAGGTCGGCGAAGGAGAGGTCGGAGAGCAGCTGCCACTCCGAGACCAGCAGGTGGAGCCACTCGAGGTCGGAGTCGTCGAGGGCGGTGTGCTGGCGGACCAGTTCGTTCATGGAGGGCACGTCTGCGAGCGTACCCGCGGGCCTCGCCCGGCCGGAAAAACACCCGCGGGCCGCGGCGCCTGGAAGGGACCCTCAACCCTCCCGGCACCGCAGCCCGGAGCATCATCGGCCGTGGGGTGTGCGGTCCCGGTCGGCCGAAGGCCGAGGAGCCGGGGCAGTCAGGGCAGAGAGCACCGGTTCCTCGTCCGCCTTCCTGTGCGGGGAAGACGGAAGCTTGTTCTCCTGAATTGTGGACTAGACCACAGGGGCGTGTCCACGGTCCTGTCGGTATGCATGACGGACGGCACCCGATGCCACGCAGCCTAGCCCGGCCGGGTCAGCCGTGGGGCCAGATGGTCATGGCAATTTCCGCGAGCGCTTCGAGCTGCTCCCGGCTCGCCCCGTCCCGGGCCTGCTGGGACATGCCCTGGATCATCGCGCCGGCGTGCCGGGCGAGCGCGGCGGCGTCGGTGCCCGGCGGCAGCAGCCCGGCCGCGACGTCCGCCCGGATGCGGGACTCGACCGCGGCCACATCGGCCTTGCGCCGCTCCCGCAGCAGCCGCTCCACCTCCGGGCTGGTGCAGTTGGTCGCGGCATGCGCGACCAGGCAGCCGTAGGGATGGGCGGGGTCGGTGTACACGGCGGCGGCCTCGCGCAGCATGCGCGCGACGGCCGCGCGGGCGGTGGGCTCCTCGGCGAGCGCGCGGTCGCCGAAGGCGCCGTGCGTGCCGGTGTAGACGCCGACGACCTCCTCGAACAGGGTGCGCTTGTCGCCGAAGGCCGCGTACAGGCTCGGCGCCCCGATGCCCATGAGCCGGGTCAGGTCGGAGACGGAGGTGGCCTCGTAGCCGCGCTCCCAGAAGGCCATGAGCGCCTTCCCCAGCACGGTGGCACGATCGAAGGAGCGCGGGCGGCCGCGCGGTTTCGGGGCGTCGGCCTGTGTCTTCGTGTCCTGCCCGGTCACCATGCACGCGATTTTATAGCGGCCCCTAGAAAAACACAGGGGGCCGGACCCGCAGGGCGCCATTCTGTTAGATTGGTCTAAACCACATAGACGCACAGAGCCCTCTCCAGAACGGCAGGCCCAGCGTGGAAGTTGTCATCGTTCCGGACGCCGCGGCGGGCGGCAAGCTGATCGCCGAGGCCATGGCCCAGCTGCTGCGACGCAAGCCGGACGCCCTGCTCGGCGTGGCCACCGGCTCCACCCCGCTCCCCGTCTACCAGGCGCTGAGCGCCAAGGTGCGCTCCGGCGCCGTGGACGCCTCCCGGGCGCGGATCGCCCAGCTCGACGAGTACGTGGGACTGCCCGCCGACCACCCCGAGTCCTACCGGTCCGTGCTGCGCCGGGAGGTGCTGGAGCCGCTCGGCATCGGCATGGACGCGTTCCTGGGCCCCGACGGCACGGCCGAGGACGTCCAGGCGGCGTGCGAGGCGTACGACCGCGCGCTCGCCGAGGCCGGCGGCGTCGACCTCCAACTGCTGGGCATCGGCACCGACGGGCACATCGGGTTCAACGAGCCCTGCTCCTCACTCGCCTCGCGCACCCGCATCAAGACCCTGACCGAGCAGACCCGGATCGACAACGCGCGCTTCTTCGACGGCGACATCGAGCAGGTCCCGCACCACGTCATCACCCAGGGCATCGGCACCATCCTGGAGGCCCGCCACCTGGTGCTGCTGGCGACCGGCGACGGCAAGGCGGACGCGGTCGCCGCGACCGTCGAGGGGCCGGTCGCGGCTGTCTGCCCGGCCTCCGCGCTCCAGCTCCACCCGCACGCCACGGTGGTCGTCGACGAGGCGGCGGCGGCCGAGCTGAAGCTGGCCGACTACTTCCGGCACACCTACGCCAACAAGCCGGAGTGGCAGGGCATCTAGGCCGGGGCCGGCACGGGCGGCGGGCCCCTGCCGGTCCGGCACCCGCCCCGCCCACCCCGATGGACTAGACCAACCCGGGTCGCGACGGTATACAGAAGGATCACGGAGCGTGCGGGTGGAGTCCTGAACACACGAACCCGTGCCACGATGTGAGCCGTGGCCGATGGGGATGTCGGTCGCTTTCGGCATCCGGAGCCGGGAAGGCAGAGCATGAGCACCGACGTCAGCAGTGCGGAGAACGAGGCCGGCGCGACCGTCCGTACCGCGCGCGTCCCGAAGTACTACCGCCTGAAGAAGCACCTGCTCGACATGACGGAGACGCAGGCGCCGGGCACGCCGGTCCCGCCCGAGCGCACGCTGGCGGCCGAGTTCGACACCTCCCGCACCACCGTCCGCCAGGCCCTTCAGGAACTGGTCGTGGAGGGCCGGCTGGAACGCATCCAGGGCAAGGGCACGTTCGTCGCCAAGCCCAAGGTCTCCCAGGCGCTGCAGCTCACCTCCTACACGGAGGACATGCGCGCCCAGGGCCTGGAGCCGACCTCGCAGCTGCTGGACATCGGGTACATCACCGCCGACGACCGGCTCGCCGGGCTGCTCGACATCGCGGGCGGCGGACGCGTGCTGCGCATCGAGCGGCTGCGCATGGCCAACGGCGAGCCCATGGCGATCGAGACCACGCACCTGTCCGCCAAGCGCTTCCCGGCGCTGCGCCGCTCCCTGGTGAAGTACACGTCCCTCTACACCGCGCTCGCCGAGGTCTACGACGTCCATCTCGCCGAGGCCGAGGAGACCATCGAGACCTCGCTCGCCACCCCGCGCGAGGCCGGCCTGCTCGGCACCGACGTCGGCCTGCCGATGCTGATGCTCTCCCGCCACTCCCTGGACCGCGAGGGCAAGCCGGTGGAGTGGGTGCGCTCGGTGTACCGGGGCGACCGCTACAAATTCGTGGCCAGGCTGAAGCGGCCCGCCGAGTAGGACGCGCCCACCGTCGCTGAATCGATATACCGAGATCGGGACGAGGTCTTCCGCTTCCACGACACCGTCACCTACATTGCCTGCGCATTACACAGGTATCAGCGAGGGGACGGAGCCGTGGCATGTCCGAAACGCCTGAAGTGAGACCACCGGTGGTGACACCGGTCCGAGTGATCATCGGCCTGTGTCTCGTAGTGCCCTTCGTGGCGATGCTGTGGGTCGGCTCGTACGCGAAGGCGGACCCCGCGTTCATCGGGATCCCGTTCTTCTACTGGTACCAGATGGCGTGGGTGCTGATCTCCACCGCGCTCACGATGCTCGCCTACAAGCTGTGGCAGCACGACCAGCGCACCCGCGCCTCGCAGAAGGGCGGTGCCACCCAGTGAACAACGGCGTCAACGGAGTCGCGCTCGGCGTCTTCATCTTCTTCTTCCTGGCCGTCACGGTCATGGGCTTCCTCGCCGCGCGCTGGCGCAAGGCGGAGAACGAGCACTCCCTGGACGAATGGGGCCTGGGCGGCCGGTCGTTCGGCACCTGGATCACCTGGTTCCTGCTCGGCGGCGACCTCTACACGGCGTACACCTTCGTCGCCGTGCCCGCGGCGATCTACGCGGCGGGCGCGTCCGGCTTCTTCGCGGTGCCGTACACGATCCTGGTCTACCCGCTGATCTTCACCTTCCTGCCCCGACTGTGGTCGGTCTCGCACCGCCACGGGTACGTCACCACCTCCGACTTCGTGCGCGGCCGGTTCGGCTCGAAGGGCCTGTCGCTCGCGGTGGCGCTGACCGGCATCCTCGCGACGATGCCGTACATCGCGCTGCAGCTCGTGGGCATCCAGGCGGTGCTCGACGTGATGGGCGTCGGCGGCGGCGACAACACCAACTGGTTCGTGAAGGACCTGCCGCTGCTGATCGCCTTCGGTGTGCTGGCGGCCTACACGTACTCCTCCGGTCTGCGGGCCCCGGCGCTGATCGCGTTCGTCAAGGACGCGCTGATCTACATCGTCATCGCGGTGGCGATCATCTACATCCCGATCAAGCTGGGCGGGTTCGACGACATCTTCGCCAAGGCCGGCCACGCCTTCAGCCAGGTCAACCCGGCCACGGGCAAGCCGCGCGGCGCGCTCGCCCCGCCGGAGGCCGGCCAGTGGACGTACGCCACCCTGGCGCTCGGCTCCGCGCTCGCCCTGTTCATGTACCCGCACTCGATCACCGCGACGCTCTCCTCGAAGAGCAGGGAGGTGATCCGGCGCAACACCACGATCCTGCCGCTGTACTCCCTCATGCTCGGCCTGCTGGCCCTGCTGGGCTTCATGGCGATCGCGGCCGGGGTGAAGGTCACCAACGGGCAGCTGGCGATCCCGCAGCTGTTCGAGAACATGTTCCCGGACTGGTTCGCCGGCGTGGCCTTCGCCGCCATCGGCATCGGCGCCCTGGTGCCCGCGGCCATCATGTCCATCGCGGCGGCGAACCTGTTCACCCGCAACATCTACCGGGACTTCATCAACCCGGACGCCACGCCGAAGCAGGAGGCGCAGGTCTCCAAGATCGTGTCGCTGCTGGTGAAGGTCGGCGCCCTGATCTTCGTCCTCACCATGGACAAGACGGTCGCCATCAACTTCCAGCTGCTCGGCGGCATCTGGATCCTGCAGACCTTCCCGGCCCTGGTCGGCGGCCTGTTCACCCGCTGGTTCCACCGCTGGGCGCTGCTCGCGGGCTGGGCGGTCGGCATGGTGTACGGCACGGTCGCCGCGTACGGCGTCGCCTCCCCGACGCAGAAGCACTTCGGCGGCTCCGCGAAGGACATCCCGGGCATCGGCGAGATCGGCTACATCGGCCTGACGGCCTTCGTGCTCAACGTCGTGGTCACGGTGGTCCTCACCTTCGTCCTGAAGGCCCTGAAGGCCCCCGAGGGCCTCGACGAGACCCGGCCGGAGGACTACACGGCCGACGCGGGCGACCCGGGCGTCCAGGTGGAACTGCCGCCCGCGACGGCGGGCGCCGGTCACTAGGCCCCCCTCGTACGACGGGCCGCCGGAGGGATCCGGCGGCCCGTTGTCGTACCCGTCCGGCACACTCGGTGCCATGGACATCGTGATCCGGCAGGCCGTGCCCGGCGACTACGCCGCCCTGGGGGAGATCACCGCCCAGGCCTACCTCCGGGACGGGCTGCTCGACTTCGGCGAGAGCGACCGGTACCTGGGCGAGCTGCGCGACGTGGCCAAGCGGGCGGCCGCGGCCGACGTGCTCGTGGCCACCCGGGACGGCACCCTGCTCGGCGGGGTCACCTTCGTGCCGTGCGGCGGCCCCATGGCCGACATAGCCCGCCCGGGCGAGGCCGAGATCCGCATGCTCGCCGTCGACCGCGCGGCCCGCGGCCGGGGCGCCGGCGAGAGCCTGGTGCGCGCCTGCATCGACCGCGCGCGGGCGACACGGGGCTGCACGGCCGTCGTGTTGTCGACCCAGCGGACCATGCACGCGGCCCACCGCATCTACGAGCGCCTGGGCTTCGCCCGCGTACCGGAGCGCGACTGGAACCCGCTCCCGGACCTCGACGACATCACCCTCCTCACCTATGAGTTGACGCTGTGAAGCCGGACCGACACAACATCTGGGGGTGACGCGGCAGCCCGGCACTAGATGTATGCTCATGCTCGCTGTCGCCGCAGGGGAATCCGGTGCGAATCCGGAACTGTCCCGCAACGGTGTACTTGTGCGTGTCTGCGCACAGGAGTCAGTCCGAGGACCTGCCGGCAGCGCACCCGGCCGTCCGGTCCGGGTGCTTTGAGACGTCCGGGCCTCGTGGAGTGGGCCGGTGGACGCGACGCCGTGCGCGCTCGTGGCTGCCCCCTGCCCTCCGCCAGGCCCCGTGCCGAGCGAGGGAGAGCCCCACGTGACGATCGCGCCAGCAGATCCGGTCTCAGCCGGCGGCCTGGAGACCGACGGTCCCGGTGCCGCGGTGCTGCGGACCCTGACCGAGCTGACCGCCGACCTCCCCGACGCCGACCCCGGCCGGGTCGCCGCCGCCGCGCTGCGCGGCCGGTCGGCCCATGCCGACGAGGCGGAGCTGCGCGAGCTGGCCACGGAGGCCGCCGCCGGGCTCATCTCCGAGGACCCCGCCTACTCACGGCTGGCCGCCCGGCTGCTGACCCTCGCCATCCGGGCCGAGGCCGCCTCGCAGGGCGTGACGACCTTCACCCAGTCCGTGGCCGTGGGCCATCGGGAGGGACTCATCGCCGACCGGACCGCCGCGTTCGTACGGCTGCACGCCGAGCGGCTGGACCGGCTCGTCGACCCGGCCGCCGACGACCGCTTCGGCTACTTCGGGCTGCGCACCCTGCACAGCCGCTATCTGCTGCGGCACCCGATCACCCGCAAGGTCGTCGAGACGCCCCAGCACTTCATGCTGCGCGTCGCGGCCGGCCTGGCCGAGGACGACACCGCCCGCTCCGTCGACGAGGTCGCCGCGCTCTACGGGCTCATGAGCCGCCTCGACTACCTGCCCTCCTCCCCCACGCTCTTCAACTCCGGCACCCGGCACCCCCAGATGTCGTCCTGCTACCTGCTGGACTCCCCCCTGGACCAGCTGGACTCCATCTACGACCGCTACCACCAGGTCGCCCGGCTGTCGAAGCACGCCGGCGGCATCGGTCTGTCCTACTCCCGCATCCGTGCGCGCGGTTCGCTGATCCGCGGCACCAACGGGCACTCCAACGGCATCGTGCCGTTCCTGAAGACCCTGGACGCCTCCGTCGCGGCCGTGAACCAGGGCGGCCGGCGCAAGGGCGCGGCCGCGGTGTACCTGGAGACCTGGCACGCCGACATCGAGGAGTTCCTGGAGCTGCGGGACAACACCGGTGAGGACGCTCGCCGTACGCACAACCTGAACCTCGCGCACTGGATCCCGGACGAGTTCATGCGCCGGGTGAACGCCGACGGGCAGTGGTCGTTGTTCTCCCCGGCGGACGTGCCGGAGCTGGTGGACCTGTGGGGCGAGGAGTTCGACGCCGCCTACCGCGCGGCGGAGCGCAAGGGGCTCGCGAAGAAGACCATCCCGGCCCGCGAACTGTACGGCCGCATGATGCGCACCCTCGCGCAGACCGGCAACGGCTGGATGACCTTCAAGGACGCCGCCAACCGCACCGCCAACCAGACGGCCGAGCCTGGCCACGTCATCCACTCCTCCAACCTCTGCACGGAGATCCTGGAGGTCACGAACGACGGCGAGACGGCCGTCTGCAACCTGGGGTCGGTCAATCTCGGCGCGTTCGTGCGCGACGGCGACATGGACTGGGCGCGGCTGGACGAGACGGTGCGCACGGCCATCACCTTCCTCGACCGGGTCGTGGACATCAACTTCTATCCCACCGAGGAGGCGGGCCGCTCGAACGCCAGGTGGCGTCCCGTCGGCCTCGGCGCGATGGGCCTGCAGGACGTCTTCTTCAAGCTGCGCCTGCCCTTCGACTCGCCCGAGGCGAAGCAGCTGTCCACCCGTATCGCCGAGCGCATCATGCTCGCCGCGTACGAGGCCTCCGCCGACCTCGCCGAGCGCAACGGCCCGCTGCCGGCCTGGGAGAAGACCCGTGCCGCGCGCGGCGTGCTGCACCCCGACCACTACGACGTCGAGCCGGCCTGGCCCGAGCGCTGGGCGGCGCTGCGCGAACGCATCGCGGCCGTCGGCATGCGCAACTCCCTGCTCCTCGCCATCGCCCCGACGGCGACCATCGCCTCCATCGCGGGCGTGTACGAGTGCATCGAGCCGCAGGTGTCCAACCTGTTCAAGCGCGAGACGCTGTCCGGTGAGTTCCTCCAGGTCAACTCCTACCTGGTGCAGGACCTGAAGGACCTGGGCGTGTGGGACGCGCGCACCCGCGAGGCGCTGCGCGACTCGGGCGGCTCGGTGCAGGGCTTCGCGTGGATCCCCGAGGAGGTGCGCGCGCTGTACCGCACGGCGTGGGAGATCCCGCAGCGCGGCCTGATCGACATGGCCGCGGCCCGCACCCCGTTCCTGGACCAGGCGCAGTCCCTGAACCTGTTCATGGAGACGCCGACCATCGGCAAGCTCTCCTCGATGTACGCGTACGCCTGGAAGTCGGGCCTGAAGACGACGTACTACCTGCGCTCCCGCCCGGCGACCCGGATCGCCCGCGCGGCCCAGGCGCAGAAGACCATCCCCGTCCAGCAGGCCGCCGACCCCGACGCCGTCGCCTGCTCCCTTGAGAACCCCGAGTCCTGCGAGGCCTGCCAGTAATGTCCACCCGTAACGCCAACCTGCTCGACCCGGGCTTCGAGCTGACGCTGCGCCCGATGCGCTACCCGGACTTCTACGAGCGCTACCGGGACGCGATCAAGAACACCTGGCACGTGGAGGAGGTCGACCTCCACTCGGACGTCGCCGACCTCGCGAAGCTGACGCCCGAGGAGCAGCACCTCATCGGCCGGCTGGTCGCGTTCTTCGCGACGGGCGACTCGATCGTCGCCAACAACCTGGTGCTGACGCTCTACAAGCACATCAACTCCCCCGAGGCGCGGCTGTATCTGAGCCGTCAGCTGTTCGAGGAGGCGGTGCACGTCCAGTTCTATCTGACGCTGCTGGACACCTACCTGCCCGACCCGGACGACCGGGCGGCGGCCTTCGCGGCCGTGGAGAACATCCCCTCCATCCGCGAGAAGGCCGGGTTCTGCTTCAAGTGGATCAACGAGGTGGAGAAGATCGAGCGGCTGGAGACGAAGGCCGACCGCCGCCGCTTCCTGCTCAACCTGATCTGCTTCGCCGCGTGCATCGAGGGCCTGTTCTTCTACGGCGCCTTCGCGTATGTCTACTGGTTCCGCAGCCGGGGTCTGCTGCACGGCCTGGCGACCGGCACCAACTGGGTGTTCCGCGACGAGACGATGCACATGTCCTTCGCCTTCGACGTGGTCGACACCGTCCGCAAGGAGGAGCCGGACCTGTTCGACGACGCGCTCGGGCAGCAGGTCACCGACATGCTGAAGGAGGCCGTCGAGGCCGAGCTGCAGTTCGCGCGCGACCTGTGCGGTGACGGCCTCCCGGGCATGAACACCGACTCCATGCGCCAGTACCTGGAGTGCGTGGCCGACCAGCGCCTGACCCGGCTGGGCTTCGTGCCGGTGTACGGCTCGGAGAACCCCTTCTCCTTCATGGAGCTTCAGGGCGTTCAGGAGCTGACGAACTTCTTCGAGCGCCGTGCGTCGGCGTACCAGGTCGCGGTGGAGGGCACAGTCGACCTCGACGAGGACTTCTGATCCCTCCTCTCCTCCCGGGCCTCCTGGGCCCTCCTGATCTGCCGGTCGACGATCCGGTCCCGCACGATGCCGGTCACCGCCGGGAGGACCAGGAGGCCCAGGATGCCGATCACGGCGACCATGCCGAGCAGTACCTGTGTCTGTGCCGTAGTCATGACATCACTGTCGCGCCGGATGCTCCTTACCGGGAGTGGCAGGACTGCCGCACACCCTCGATTTACTGCCACCGCCCGGGGCACACTGGCGGCATGCTGCAGAACGTGGTCGCCGTCCTCCTCGACGGCGTGAACCCCTTCGAACTCGCCGTCGTCTGCGAGGTGTTCGGCACCGACCGCAGTGACGAGGGACTGCCGGTGTACGACTTCGCGGTCGCCTCGGCCGAGGGCCCGCTGCTGCGCTCGCGCGCGGGCTTCTCGCTGCAGGTCGAGCACGGCCTGGAGCGCCTGGAACAGGCCGACCTCATCGCCGTGCCGGCCGGGTCCGGCTACGACGCGCGCGCGTTCCCGCCCGAACTGCTGCAGGCACTGCGCCGCGGCGTGGACCGCGGGGCCCGGGTGCTCAGCGTCTGCTCGGGCGTCTTCGTGCTCGCCGCGGCCGGGCTGCTGGACGGCCGGCGATGCGCCGTGCACTGGCACCACGCGGAGGAGCTGGCCCGCCAGTATCCACGGCTGAACGTCGAGCCGGACGTCCTCTACGTCGACGAGGACCCGGTGTTCACCTCCGCGGGCACCGCCGCCGGGATCGACGCCTGTCTGCACCTGGTGCGCAAGGAGCAGGGGCCAAAGGTCGCAGGCCGGATCGCCCGCCGGATGGTGGTGCCGCCGCACCGGGACGGCGGGCAGGCGCAGTACATCGAGCGGCCGCTGCCCAAGGCCCCGTGCGACACCGTCGGCGAGGTCCTGGTGTGGATGGAGGAGCACCTCGACCAGGAGGTGACCGTCGACCAGCTCGCCGCCCGTGCCCACATGGCCCCGCGCACCTTCGCGCGCCGCTTCCAGCAGGAGACCGGGACGACCCCGTACCGGTGGCTGCTGCGGCAACGGGTGCTGCGCGCCCAGGAGTTGCTGGAGGGCACGGACGAGACCATGGACGCGATCGCCTGGCGCACCGGGTTCGGCACGGCGGCCGCGCTGCGGCACCAGTTCACGCGGGCGCTCGGCACCACGCCCCACGCCTACCGGCGCGCGTTCCGCGGCCCCGAGGCCGCCTGAGCGCGCGCCGGTATCAGGAGTCGCCCGTCACCACTCAACGGGCCTGAGCAGGAGCCTGTGCGGGCGGAGGGTGATGCCCACCCGGGTGGTGTCGTCGGACCCGCCGACCTGCTCGAAGCGGTACCTCGCCGAGATCGCCGCGGTGATCAGGCTCAGCTGGGTCAGGGAGAAGTGGTCGCTGGGGCACTTGCGGTTGCCGACGCTGAACGGGCTCATCGCGTACTTCGGGACCTCCTTGGCCCGCTCGGGCAGCCAGCGGTCGGGGTCGAACTCGAGATTCCGGTCGTAGGAGCGGGCGTCGCGCTGGATGGCGTACGGGCTGTAGACGATGTCCGCCCCGGCCGGAATGCGATAGCCGCCGAGCGAGGTGTCGGCGACCGCGCGCCGCGTCAATATCCATACCGCGGGCCTGAGCCGCATGGCTTCGAGGACGACATTGTTGGTGTGCGTGAGTGAGCGGACGTGCTCGAATCCGACGGGCCGGCTGCCGGTCACGGATTCGACCTCGGCTCGTACCTTCTCGGCGTGTTCCGGGTGTTCCGCGAGGACCTGGAGGAGCCACATGATCGTGGACGCGACCGTTTCACTGCCGGGGGTGAGTATCGCGACGACCTGGTCGTGGATCTCCTGTTCCCCGATGGGGTCGCCATTGTCGTCCTTCGCCTCCAGCAATGCCGTCAGCAAATCGTCCGGCTTTTGACCAGACGCCCTCCGCTCGGCGACGATCTCGTCGACCAGCTGATGCAAATCGGCCAGCGCCCGGTTGAATTCGCGGTTGGCCGGGAACGGCAGCCGGTACAGCGGTCCGAGCGGGATCACCATCCGCCGGTACATGCCGCGGAAGACGGAGGCGAGGTCGACGCTGAGCCGCTCGGCGCGCTCGTCCATGTACTCGCCGCGCAGCAGGCAGCGGGCGGCGATACGGACGGCGACCCGGAAGGACTCCGAGGTGCAGTCGATGGTTCCGCCAGGCTGCCAGCGCTCGGTCAGCGCGTGCGCCTCCTCCTCCATCACCGGCGCGTAGTTCGGGATCGCGTCCAGCCGGAACGCGGGCTGGATGGTGCGGCGCTGGCGGCGGTGCCGGGGGCCGTTGGCGGTGGCGACCCCCTCCTTGCCGAGCAGGCCCTCCAGGGACTCCCACAGGGGGCCGTCGATCTTGAAGTCGGTGCTGAGCGCGAGCGCGCCCGTCAGCGCCGGTGTGGTGACGGCGTACACCGTCTTGGGGCCCAGCTTCAGGCGCACGATGTCACCGTGCTCGCGCAGCCCGGACATGAAGGCCAGCGGGTCGCGGACCAGCTTCAGGCCGTGGCCGAGGACCGGCACCGCGCCCCCGGCCAGGGGCGGTTCGCGCAGCTGTGCCGGCGCGGGGGTCGCGGGCCTCACAGACTCGACGGTCATTTCTCACCTGCCGCTTCGTTCGTGACGTACGGGGGCGTGGACCGGTCGTCCCAGGTGTCGACCATGTAGCGGCCGGACTCGTGATGGAACCAGTAGACCGAGCTGAACCAGTTGCGCATATTGCCGACGCAGGAGCGGACGGCGGCGCTCAATTCCTTTCCGGGGACCGTGCCGTCGGCCAGTTCGTCGGCCAACTGCAGCGCTTCCCTTTCCGCTTTCAGGAATTCGCTGATGCATTCCTCGACGCGCCGCCTGACCTCGTCCACGGCTTCTTCGAGTGTCAGCCCCTCATGGGTGATGAGGCTGATTCCGAGATTGTGGACCTCGTCGCCCGCTATTTCCTTGGGCAGCGAGCACAGGTCGTTGTACCAGGCGGCGAATTCCTGGCTGAGCAGCGCGGCCCGGCGATAGGCCGGGTGTGTGCGTACGGCGCTCGGGAGTTCCCGGCCCGCGCTGGGCTCCAGCAGATCCGTCCAGATCCAGTGCGCGAACGTCAGCCGGCGCAGGGCGAGGTATTCCTCGACGCCGGGGACGCGTCCCTCGGTGCGATTGCGGAACTCGCGGTCGTAGGCCTCGACGACCGCGTGGAAGTGCCGGGCGAACCGCCGGTTCCAGGTGCGGGGCAGGAAGCCGTACAGCCGCAGCACGCTGTCGGCGAACCCCGCTACCAGCGGGTCCGGGTGGTGCAGATGGTGCCGGGGTGCGTCGAGGGCCGCGTGCAGGCGGTACCTCAGCCGCCGCCAGTCGCCGGCCCGGCCGTGCACGATGTCGCGGTCGTGGCGGTCGTCCCAGACGAAGAACCACGCGCTGTAGTCCGCTATGGCCTGCAGGACCTCGTCGGCGGCGTCGGTGTAGTAGCCCGCCATGAGGTCGGTGTAGCACAGTCCGTCGGCATATTCCCGCACCTTGTCCGCCGGCATCAGCCGCTTTTCGAGCAGCCAGAGCCGTGTCTTCTCCTGGAGCTGCGGCCAATACGGATGCAGTTGCCGGGGAAAGTGGGACTCGATCATCGGGAGTGCCAGTGAGGGCGGTACGACCGCCTTCGGTGTCGCCGTGGTGCTGTGTGGGAAAGCTTGCACGGAACAAACCCCTCTCAGCCGCCAGGTGCGCACGCCCCTCCCGTGTTGTGCCGGGCGTGCGCCGTTGCGTATCCCCGCACTTCCATTCAGCACCACAACTGACCGCCGTGGGAACGGATTTGCTTCACTCACTACCCCAAGATGCCGAGAATCCCCCCTTGCGTGACTGATTGGGGATCACTAGGGCCCCGGAAGCGATCGGTTGTACGACGCACGCATGAGCGAAGGCGGACAGCGAGAAGGGCGCCCGGCCGGGAGTGATCCCGCCCGGGCGCCCTTCGACGGGCCTGTGGCGCCTAGTCGTTGGCGACCACGGGGTAACGCGGCTCGTTCTCGGCCATCTGCCGCAGCGCGTCCTTGCGGTCCCGCTTGGACAGCCGGTCGATGTACAGGTAGCCGTGCAGGTGGTCGGTCTCGTGCTGCAAACACCGTGCGAAGTAGCCGGTGCCGCGCACCTTGACCGGGTTGCCCCGCTCGTCCTGGCCGGTGACCTCGGCGTAGTCGGGACGCGCGAGCGGTGCGTACGCCCCCGGCACGGACAGGCAGCCCTCGTTGCTGTCGTCCAGGCGCCGCTGCTCGGCGGGCAGGTCGACCACCTTCGGGTTGCACACCACGCCGACGTGCCGGACGCCCTCGTCGTCCTGGCAGTCGTAGACGAAGACCTTCAGGTCGACACCGATCTGGTTGGCGGCCAGGCCCACACCCTCGGCGGTGCGCTGGCTGGCGAACATGTCGGCGACCAGCTGCTGCAGCTCCTCGCCGAACTCGGTGACGTCCTTGCACTCCTTGTGCAGCACCGGATGGCCGACGACCGTGATGGGCCGCGAGGTCCCGCGCTCCCGCCAGGCCTTCTCGCGCGCTTCGCAGTCCTCCGTGTCGACGACATAACCCTCATCGTCGACGGGGAGCACGCCCGCGTGCTGCTGATCGGTGTCCTGCTGCGCCATGACCGACGTACGCCTTCCTGCAAGCCTGGAAATCTCTGCGGGTACAGCCTAAAGGTGGCTGGTGACCGGCCGCTCAGCAAACCTCTTCCAGGTCCCGCCAGTCCCGCGTGTCCGGGCTGTCCGCGACCCAGCCGTCCAGCAGCCCGCGCACCAGCGACGCCGGCGCCGCCACCCCGCACTCGCGCTCGGGCACCCACAGCTGCCCGTCCGTCCGGTGCCCCAGCGGGCCGGGGTGCCCGGGCTCGCTGTGGTCGTGCGGATCCAGGTGCTCGCCCTCCCCCTCGTCGGAGGGCATGCGGGACTCGCTGCACATCCGGCACAGCAGCCGCACCGAGGACGACCAGTCCTCCGCGGCGAACCCGGCGTCGGCCGCGAGCTGCTCCAGCGCGTCCCGGTCCGCCTCGGTGGCCGCCTCCAGCAGCACCACCCAGGTGGGCACGGGCGAGGGCGCCCACAGCTCGATCTCGTCGAAGACCGGGTAGCTGTGCCCGGCGGAGGTGGTGCGCTCGCCGTGCGGGACGCCGTCGTGCAGGACCACCTCGCCCCAGCGCCGTCCCGAGGAGGGCAGCGGGATGGACAGGACCTCCAGGCGCGCCGGGTCCAGCCTGCGGCCCCACACCACCTCGGCCTCGCCCTCCGGGGAGAGCCGCACGGCCGCGCTGCCCAGCTCCATGCCGAGCGGTTCGCCTGCCGCGGCGGCGCCCCCGGGCACCTTCAGCCCGTAGGCCTGCCAGGCGCGGCGGGCCAGCGACCAGTCCTGCAGGGCGGTCGCGGCGATGCCGACGTTCCACCAGTCGGGCGCGCCGGTCTCGCGGTCGAGCAGCGCGACCGCGCGCAGTCCGGCGGCGCGGGCCTGCTCCCAGTCGTGCCGGAACTTGTGCAGCAGCGCGAGGTTGAACCAGGACTCCGACAGCCAGGGCTCCAGGTCGGCGGCGCGGGTCAGCAGTTCCCCCGCGTCCTCGTACCGACCGTCACCGATCAGCGTGAACGCGCGGTCGGTGGCCTGCCGCCAGGAGGCGGAGGGCCGGTGCCGTCCCTTTCCGAAGATCCTCACGATTCCCGCCTGCCAGTTCCAGTTCCGCACAGTGGGCTGGCTTGTGCCCCCGCACACCCTTCCCTCGCATCCAACCACGTACGGCGGGAAAGGCGCTCATTACCCATGGGTTACCCAGCTGCGGACGGGGTCAGACAGTGCCGTGCGTCTCCCGCCGCGCCCGGCCGGCCCGGTCTCCCGCCACCCGTGCGGCCGGGACAGCACCCGGGCGAGCGACTCCACGACTTCGGGTGCGTACTCGCCGGCGGTGCCCAGACGCAGCTCCTCCAGCGCGCGCAGCGGGCCCTCGGGGCCGGCGTCGCGGGCCTTCTCCTCGTACGCGTTCACGGCCCGGACGATGCGCGCGGCGACCGGCTGTTCCCGGTAGGGGTCGGCCTGCCGCTCCACGACGACGGCGACCGCCGGATCCACCCCGGTCTGCCGTACGACGGCCCCGCCGAGCAGGGCGATGCGCCGCTGCTCCTCGGGCGGCAGCCCGGCGGTGGCGCCCGCGGGCACCGGGTCGACGAGGCTGAGCTGGCCGATGTCGTGCATGAGGGCCGCGTGCTCCAGCACGGTCAGCTCGCCCTCGGTCATGCCCAGGTCGCGGCCGACGGCGAGGCAGAGCGCGGCGACGCGGCGGGCGTGGCCGGCGGGGGTGCAGCCGGCGATCTCGGTGGCTCGGGCGAGGGAGGCGATGGTCTGCCGGTAGGTGGCGCGGACGGCCGCGTACCGGCGGACGGAGAGCTGGGTGAGCAGCAGGGGCAGGCAGAACACGGGCAGCGCCCACAGTCCGGCGACGGCGACGGCGAGCGCCATCACCGCGCCGGTCGCGCACACGGCGGAGCCGATGCCGGGCAGCCCGCGCAGTTCCTCGCGCAGCAGCGGGCCGAACGGCCAGCCGGTGCGGGAGTGGACGAGGGCGGTGGCCAGCACGGCGTCGCACAGCTCGGTCAGGCCCAGCAGGGTGACGAGCAGCAGGGCGTAGGCGGGGCCGCCCCAGGAGGCGAACACGCCCCGGCCGTAGAGGGGCTGGAAGCAGACGGCGGCGAAGCCGACGGTGAGCACGCGGCGGGCCAGGTGGTCCAGGGTGGGGGTGCGGCCGCGCCAGATGTGCGGGACGGCGCCGAGCAGGGCGGCGGCGAGGACGACGGTGACGACCTGGGCGGCGCCGTGCCCGGACGGCCGCCCGGCGTCGGCCCCCAGCAGGGCGTACGACAGCGCTCCGGCGGCGCCGAGCGGCGCGGCCTGCCGTACCTCCACGCCGCTCCAGCGGGTCAGTTCGCCGACGGCGGTGAGCACCCCGAAGGCGAGCGCGACGCCCGGGTCCTCCACACCGGTCCACAGGGTGACGGCGAGGGAGCCGGCCGCGGTGGCGGCGGCCGCGCCGTGGATGAGCCGCAGGGCGGTCACCGGGGTGCCCCGCGGCTGGGAACGGCCTGCCCCCGGGGAGGGATGCCGTGGTCCGGCTCGTCGGCGGTGACGGCGGGGTGCCAGCCCTCGCGGGAGAGGGCGCGGGCGAGCGCGGTGACCATGCGCGGGTCGAACTGCGTCCCCGCGCAGCGCTCCAGCTCGGCGACGGCCGCCTCGACGGGCCGGGCCCGGCGGTAGGAGCGGGTGGAGGTCATGGCGTCGAAGGCGTCCGCGACGGCGACGACCCGGGCGCATTCGGGAATCCCCGTGCCGACCAGGCCGTAGGGGTAGCCGCTGCCGTCCAGGCGCTCGTGGTGGTGCAGGATCGCGGCGCGGGCCTCGCCGAGGAAGGAGATCCCGCGGACCATCTCGTGGCCGTACTCGGGATGCAGTTCGATGATCCGCCGTTCCTCGGGGGTGAGCGGCCCGTCCTTGCGCAGCAGCCGGGTGGGGACGCCGAGCTTGCCGACGTCGTGCAGGATGCCGGCGAAGCGCAGCACCTCGACACGGTCGTCGTCCATGCCGAGTTCACGGGCGATCATCACGGAGGCCTGTCCGACGCGCTCGCTGTGGCCGCGGGTGTAGCCGTCCTTGATGTCGACGGCCTGCACGAGCGCACGGATGGTGGCCTGGTGGGCGGCGCGTTCGCGGTGGTACTGGGCGAACACCCACCAGGAGACCCACATCGGCAGCAGCACGAGCAGCGCCGCGACCGGGCCGTACGGGCTGCGCCACAGGACGGCCATCATCAGCCCGGCGAGCGAGTGCACCGCGGTCGGCGCGAGCGAGCGTCCCGCCGCACCGCGCCAGGCCCGCCGCGACGGGACGCCGAGGGCGGCCACGCGGATGCCGCCGTCGAGGAGGGCGAGGATCAGGCAGAAGGCGAGC
>NZ_JBLEBI010000003.1:0-120580 GCF_047340315.1 Streptomyces sp. AF1A | reverse complement strand
AGACGCGGCCGTTCCCGGCCCCGCGCCGGCCGGGAAGGACCGCCGGGTCCTGCGTGCCCTGCTGCGCTGGACCGCGGCCGTCGTGGTGTTCGCGGCGGTGGGCACGTCGGCGGCGTACGGCATCACGCAGATGAAGCGCACCGACGTACCCGGTCTTGCCACCCGCTCGGACGGCCGCTGGGACTACCCGGAGATCGTCCACCCGCCCCTGCCGTCGGGCAGCCCTGCCCCGTTCGCGGACCGCAACGAGGCCACCTCCCACTACGCCGACCTGCGCAAACTGGTGCTGCCGGCGCCGAGGGGCGCGAGGGCCGACAAGGCGCTCGCCGGGGACCACGGATGGGTGAAGACGGACGTCTTCCTCGCCGAGTTCGCCGCCAAGGAGGACCGGGACACCCTCACGAGCACCTTCAGGGACCAGGGCCTCAGGCACATCGCCGCCCGCGGCTGGACCATGCCGGACGGCACCCGCACCCGGATCTACCTGCTCCAGTTCGACACCGGAATGGTCGCGGGCAAGGTCCAGGAGGACGAGTTCTCCGACGCCTACTCGCCCGCCCACGCCCTGCGTGGGGCGCTTGCCATGCACATGGACGGCGTGCTGCCGAAGCTCGAGGGCACGAACGCGCTGCACTACGCGTACGTCGAGCCGAAGCCCTATGGCGCCGAGCAGGTCCGGGAAGCCGTCCTCGTCTGCGGTGACGTCCTCGGGTTCGTCGTGCAGTCCCGCAAGGGCGGCGCGAAGGCGGTGCCGTTCCAGCAGACGGCGATCCTGCAGGAGCAGCTGCTCGACTGAGCCGTACCTCGTCAGGAGGGCCGGAGCCCGGCCGCGTAAGCTGGGCCTCGGCCCTGTCGTATGCCCCCTCGCTCAAGGAGCACCCGTGGAAGCGTTCTTCGAAACCTTGCTGGTCCTGGTCTGCGTCGGCGTGCTCGCCTTCGCCTACCTGGCCGTGAAGAAGCTGTACCAGGGCCAGCGCTGACCTCCCACCCAGAAAACTTCCGCTCATGATCGAGATCCCGTCCGACCTGCACAAGGACCTCGTCCCGCTCGCCTTCCTGCTCGGCAACTGGGCCGGCGCCGGCGTGCACGACTTCCCCGGCTCGCAGAAGTGCAACTTCGGGCAGGAGGTCACCTTCACCCACGACGGCCGGGACTTCCTGGAGTACCATTCCCACACCTGGGTGCTGGACAACGACGGCAACAAGGTCCGCCCGCTGGAGTCGGAGTCCGGCTTCTGGCGGATCGACGCCGACCGCAAGGTCGAGATCACGATGACCCGCGACGACGGCACGGTGGAGATCTGGTACGGCGAGATGGCCGCCAAGAAGCCCCAGATCGACCTGGTCACGGACGCCGTCGCGCGCACCTCCGCCTCCCGGCCGTACACCGGCGGCAAGCGGCTCTACGGCTACGTCAAGAGCGACCTGATGTGGGTCGGCGAGAAGCAGACCCCCGAGGTCGAGTTGCGCCCCTACATGTCGGCCCACCTGAAGAAGGTCGTCACCCCCGAGGAGGTCGAGCGCTGGGCCAAGGCCCTCCCCGACGACCTGCCGGACGACGGCATCGCCTTCTTCAAGTAGGCCCCCGCGGCTTCCTCGCGCAGTCCCACGCAGTCAGGCCCACGCAGTCCGGGGCGGCCCACGGAACCGGTGCGTGACCGCCCGGTGGTCCTAGACTCGTTGCTGTGGTGAGCACCGACTGGAAGAGCGACCTCAGGCAGCGCGGCTACCGGCTGACGCCGCAGCGGCAGCTTGTCCTGGAAGCCGTGGACACCCTTGAGCACGCGACCCCCGACGACATCCTCGTGGAAGTGAGGAGGACGGCGTCGGGGGTCAACATTTCCACCGTCTACCGCACGCTGGAGCTGCTGGAGGAGCTGGGCCTGGTCAGCCACGCCCACCTGGGCCACGGCGCGCCCACCTACCACCTCGCCGACCGCCACCACCACCTGCACCTGGTGTGCCGGGACTGCGAGAACGTCATCGAGGCCGACGTCGAGGTGGCCGCGGAGTTCACGGCCAAGCTGCGCCGGCAGTTCGGCTTCGACACCGACATGAAGCACTTCGCGATCTTCGGCCGCTGCAAGGACTGTTCGCTGAAGAGTTCAACTACCACGTCGTAGGCTTGCTCATATGAAGAGCCCCCTGCTGTCCCTGCCCGGCGCCGTCCCCGCCGAGGGCGTGGACGAAGGTGTCGCCGCCCACTACGGGGACCTGTTCCGCGAGCAGCGCGCCCTCGCCGACGGCACCGGATTCGTCGACCTCTCGCACCGCGGAGTGGTCACCGTCACCGGCGAGGACCGCCTCGCCTGGCTGCACCTCCTGCTCACCCAGCACGTCAGCGACCTGCCCGCGGGCCAGGCCACGGAGGCGCTGATCCTCTCCCCGCACGGGCACATCGAGCACGCGCTGTACCTGGTGGACGACGGCACGACGGTCTGGGCCCACATCGAGCCCGGCACCCAGGAAGCGCTGGTCGCGTACCTGGAGTCGATGAAGTTCTTCTACCGGGTGGAAGTCGCCGACCGCACCGCCGAGTTCGCGGTCGTGCACCTGCCCGCCGGCTCCATCGCCGAGGCCCCGGAGGGCGTCGTCGTCCGCGAGACGGCGTACGGCCGCGACCTCTTCCTGCCGCGCGGAGACCTGGAGTCCTTCGCGGCCGGACACGGCCCGGCGGCCGGCCTCCTCGCCCACGAGGCGCTGCGCGTCGAGCAGCACAGGCCCCGCCTGGGCTTCGAGACCGACCACCGCACGATCCCGCACGAGCTGGGCTGGATCGGCACGGCGGTGCATCTGCAGAAGGGCTGCTACCGGGGACAGGAGACCGTCGCCCGGGTCGAGAACCTGGGCAAGCCCCCGCGCCGCCTGGTCTTCCTCCACCTCGACGGCAGCGAGGTCCACCTGCCGGCGCCCGGGACCGGCCTGTACCTCGCGGACGAGGGCCCGGACGGCCGCAAGGTCGGCTTCGTGACGACCTCCGCCCGCCACCACGAACTGGGCCCGGTGGCGCTGGCCCTGGTCAAGCGAAACGTCCCGGTCGACGCGCGGCTCCTGGCCGGAGACACCGCCGCCGCACAGGAGGTCGTGGTCGAGCCGTAGGCGCGGGACGGAGAGACGGCGGCCGCGCGGGAGGCCGTGGCCGAGCCGCAGCCGTCGGACCGTGGGCGCTTCGTGGCCCGTCGCACGCACGCGCGGCGGACGGCGCCCTCGACACGGGCGCCGCGCCCTCGCCGGGCGCTCCTAGATGTCCAGCAGCACCGTGAACGGACCGTCGTTCGTCAGCGACACCCGCATCCGCGCGCCGAACCGCCCGGTGGCGACGGTGGCCCCCAGCGCCCGCAACTGAGCCACCACCTCGTCCACCAGCGGCTCGGCCACATCCCCCGGCGCCGCCGCGTTCCACGTAGGCCGGCGCCCCTTGCGGGCGTCCCCGTACAGCGTGAACTGGCTGATCACCAGCAGCGGGGCGTCGACGTCGCTGCACGACCGCTCGTCGTGCAGCATCCGGATGGACCACAGCTTGCGCGCCAGCTGCGCCGCCTTCTCCTTGGTGTCCTCGTGGGTCACCCCGACCAGGACGCACAGCCCCTCGCCCTCGATCGCGCCCACCGTCTCGCCGTCCACGACGACGCTCGCGCCGTCCACCCTCTGCACCACCGCACGCATGCGGACCATCATGCCGGGCGCGCGGCGCGCGGTCACAGGCGGTCCATTATGGATCCCTTACCCCCCATCTGGGGCCGTTCGGGGGCACTCGGTCACATCTCGGCCACTTGGGGTGGCACGATGCTGTCACATGCCGGTCGAGGGGACGGTCAGAACCAGATGAGCACACCGAGCACCAGCGGGCGACTGGGCACGCAGGGGACCTGCCGGCCACCCGCGCAGCGCGCCGACGGCCCGGCGGACCCGGCGCTGCCCACGGAGCCCGACGATCCCGACCTGGCCCGGTTGAGCCTGCCCGAGCTGCGCGCCGTGCGCCGCGACGCCCAGCGCGACGAGGCGGACCTCAGCTATGTGCGGCGGCTGCTGCAGGGCCGGATCGACATCCTGCGCGCGGAGCTGGCCCGGCGCGGCCGGGCGGCCGTGCCGGCGCCCGCGGACGGCTCCGTCGTGGAGCGGCTGCCGGAGATCCTGAAGGACGCTCCCGCCCGGCACCGCTCCTCGGCCCGCCACGTCACGCTCGGCACCCCGCACAACGAGGAGTACCGGCAGCTGGCCACCGAGATGCTGGGCGAGGTGGAGCTGAGCGACCTCCAGGCGCGCACGGACCTCGAACTGACCGCCGCGATGGGGCGGCTGGTCAGGTACGAGCAGGAGGTCTCCCGGCGCCGCCAGCGACTGCAGCACACGGCCGACGGGTGCAGCGGGGAGATCGCCCGCCGGTACCGCGAGGGTGAGGCGCAGGTGGACGACCTGCTGACCTGACGGCGGAAAATCGGAGCGACACCCGGCGGGGCGGTTGCCTACGGTGACCCCATGACCGACGTACGCACCGTGAACGAGGACGACTTCGCGGACTGGCAGCGCGCCCTGAACACCGGGTTCCTGCGCCCACCGGTGTTCACCGAGGAGCAGTTGGAGGCCCGCAGGCGGCAGTTCGTGCCGGGCCGGCTGCTGGGCGCCTTCGACGACGGCCGGTGCGTGGCCACCTTCCGCTCCTTCGCGCAGGAAGTGACCGCGGTGGGCGGCGCCCCGGTCCCGGCGAACGCCATCACCAACGTCAGCGTCAGCCCCACCCACCGCCGCCGGGGCCTGCTGAACCGCATGATGGCGAGGGACCTCGCGGCGGCGAAGGACCGCGGTGACATCGTCGCCACCCTGATCGCCGCGGAGTACCCGATCTACGGCCGCTACGGCTTCGGCCCGGCCACCTGGTCGGCCCAGTGGACCGTCGAGGTGCCCCGGGCCGGCCTCGACCCGCGCTGGTCGGGGCCCGGCGACGGCGGCCGGATCGACCTGGTGGACGGCGAGGACGTGCGCAAGCTCGGCCCGGAGCTGTACGAGCGCTTCCGCCGCCGCCAGCCCGGCGCGGTCAGCCGGGACGAGCTGTGGTGGCAGGTGAACACCGGCGCGATACCGTTCCACGACACGTGGACCGAGCCGTTCCACGCCGTGTACCGCTCGGCCCGCGGCGAGGTCGAGGGCCTGGTGACCTACCGGTCCGACGAGGCCTGGAGCGGCACGCAGCCGGACCAGACCGCCACCGTCCTCAAGCTGGTCGCCACCACGCCGGCGGCCGAGCGCGCCCTGTGGCACTACCTGTGCTCGATCGACTGGATCACCAAGGTCAAGACCGGCTTCCGCGGCCTGGACGACCTGCTCCCCGAGTTCCTCCCCGACCGGCGTGCGGCCCGGATCACCGATCACACGGACTGGCTGTGGGTGCGGATCCTGGACGTCGTACGGGCCCTGGAGGCACGGACGTACGACACGGCGGGGGAGATGGTGCTGGAGGTCGTCGACGGCCAGGGTCCGGCCGGCGGGCGGTTCCGGCTGACGGCCTCCCCCGAGGGGGCGAGCTGCACGGCCACGAGCACCGCGAGCCCCGATCTGACCCTGGACGTACGGGAGTTGGCCTCGGTGTGGCTGGGCGGGGAGTCACTGCTCCGGCTCGCCGCGCTCGGCCGGGTCCAGGAAGAGCGAGAGGGCGCCGCCCGTGAGGCCGACGCCCTGTTCCGCTCGCCCGGGCGACCGTGGTGCCCGGACATCTTCTGACCGCTCCCTTCCTCCAGCGGTGCTGACTGTTCATCCGTAGCGAGCTGTTCAGTTGTGGCTGTGCTGTGCCGTGTTCAGTTGTGGCTGCGCGATGGCGTGTTCAGTTGTGACTGTGCGTTTCGGTGGCCGTTCCCTGCCCGGGCTCCCGGCTCCCCTCCGGAAGGGAGCCCGGTCGGCCAACCATTGGGAAGCTCGACCATGTCGGGCGAGTTGGCTGCCAACTTCACTGTACTTATCTCCGTTGGAAGGCGACTCATAACCAGCTGTCGGCGAACTGCCGGAAGATGGCGGGAAGTTGTAGTGTTTGTCCGTGGACCCGGAGCACGTCTCCGCCAGTGGACGGACGAGGTCACAGCGGCCCCACGCGTCCCACGGCGAGATCGCCGACGAGCTGCGCAGCCGGATCAGGTCCGGCGTACTGCGGCCGGGTCAGCGCATGCCCACCCAGGCCGAACTCGCGGTCGAGTTCGGCGTCGAGCGCGGTGCCGTCCGCCAGGCGCTGCGCATCCTGCAGTCGGAGCATCTGCTCACCAACGTTTCCAGGGGCAGCCCCGCCACGGTGGCCGCCGGACCGTCGCCCGCGCGGCCGGCGGCCGGCCCCACGGTGCCGCCGCAGCCCACCATGGTCGGCCTCGCCCCGCGCATCGCGGCGGCCTTCGCCGCCCCGCACGTGGAGGTCGACGCGATCTGCCTGACCTCGGTGTCGCTCACGCTGGCCATGGGCGAGCCGCTCCGGCAGATCCACGCGGGGCGACTGGAACCGGCCAAGATCGACGTCCGGGTGCTGCTCCCCAGCCGCGACATCGACCTGGCCTTCCCGGCGCCGGTGGGCGCGGACGACGGCGGCCGGCTGCACCGCCGCTGGCTGACCCAGCGCAACGCCCAGGGCATGGTGCTGCGGCAGAACCTGCTGGCGCTGCGCACCACCCACGGCATCGACGTGCGGGTTTCCTTCCGGGCGCTGCCGTTCACGCCGCCGGTGAAGCTGTACCTGCTCAACGGCGTCGAGGCGCTGTTCGCGTACTACACGCTGGGGCGCCGCGAGCGGGAGATCGACCACGAGCACCTCCAGCTCTACGACGCCGACGGCACGCGCTCGATGCTCTTCGCGTTCGTACAGGGCGCCGGCCTGCGGGACACCACGTTCGTGGAGCAGTCCCACCTGTGGTTCAACGCCCTGTGGGAGACGATCAGTTCGGACCTGGTGCTGACGTCGTAACGCTCCTTGCCGTCAGAGCACCGGGCCCGCGAGGAGCACCGCGAGCAGGACGGCCCCGGCGGAGCTGACCGCCGGGCTCTTGGCCTTGATGCCCACCGAGAGCAGCAGCAGGCCGATGACGCCGACCGCACCGTACTTCCACTGGACGAGCTGTTCGAAGCCGACGACGAAGACGGCGGAGAGGAGAGCGAGGGCAGGCACGGCGTTCCCCCTTCAGGTGCCGGTGGGAGGCAAAAGTTCCGCCAACTTGCTAAAGTTGGCTGCCAACTCTATTTAAGTTGTCCCCACTTGGTGCCAGCTTGTAAACAACTTCCGAGTAACTCCCATTAGATGGATCAGAGTTGTAGCGTTTGGTCGTGACCCAGGAGCAGGTGGCAGTGAACGGGAGCAGCAGGCGCAGCCCGCAGGAGATCGCCGACACCCTGCGCGAGCGCATCCGCGCCGGCGTGCTGCGACCCGGCGAACGGCTGCCCACCCAGGCCGAGCTGGCCGAGGAGTTCGGCGTGGAGCGCGGCGCCGTGCGCCAGGCGCTGCGGGAGCTGCAGCAGGACGGTCTGCTCAGCAACGTCAGCAAGGGCAGCCCACCGCGGATCGCCGAGCGGCAGTCGGTCCCCGACGAGCCCCAGCCGACGATGGTGGGCCTCTCGCCCCGGCTGACCGAGGCCTTCTCGGCGCCCCACGTGCGCATCGACGCGGTCTGCCTGACCGCGCAGAGCCTGATACCCGCCCTCGGGGAGCCGCTGCGTCTGATCCACGAGGGCCGGCTGCACCCGGACCGGATCGACGCCCGCATCCTGCTGCCGTCCCGGGACATCAACCTCGCCTTCCCGGTGTCGGCCGACCCCGCGGGCGACGACGACGTCGTCCACCAGCGCTGGCTGGCCATGCGCAACGCCCAGGGCCAGGTGCTCCAGTACAACCTGCAGGCCCTGCGCGGCACGCACGACATCGACGTCCAGGTCACCTTCCGGGCCCTGCCGTTCACCCCGCCGGTGAAGCTGTACCTGCTGAACGGCTCGGAGGCGCTGTTCGCCCACTACATGATCACGCGCCGCGCGGAGCCCACCGAGAGCGGGACGCTGGAGATGTACGACGCCGTCGGCTCCGAGTCCCTGCTGTTCTCCTTCGAGAAGCGGGCCGGGCAGCGGGACGCGGCGTTCGTGGAGCAATCGCAGAAGTGGTTCGACGCCCTCTGGGAAACCATCACCACGGACCTGACACTCTCCTAGTGACTTCTGATGCGACGACGACGCAGTCTGAGACTTCGCAGACCGAACAGAACGCGAACGAGATCGAGAAGCTCGGAGAACTGATCGGACGTGCCCGGGTGGTCCTGTGGGACTTCGACGGCCCGATCTGCCGTCTGTTCGCGCGCCACACGGCGGAGCGGGTGGCGGCCGAGCTGGTGGACTGGCTGGAGGGGCGCGGGCTGCACAACCTGCTCAGCGACTCCGAGCGCGACTCGCTGGACCCGCACGTGGTGCTGCGCGCCGTGGACCTCCGCCACCCCGGCAGCGACCTCGTGACCGAGCTGGAGGAACGTCTCACCCAGGAGGAGCTGCGGGCCGCCGGCTCCGCCTTCCCCACCCCGTACGCCGACCCCCTCATACGGACCTGGACCGCGGTCGGCTCCCGCCTGGCCATCACCACCAACAACTCGCCCAAGGTGGTCCGTGCCTACCTGGAGGGCCGCGGCCTCGACTCCTGCTTCGCCCCCCACATCTACGGCCGCACGACCGAACTGCACCTCCTCAAGCCCGATCCGCACTGCCTCAACCGGGCCCTGAGCGCGATGGGCTCCGCCCCCTCGGCGGCCCTGATGATCGGCGATTCGCCCTCCGACCTCGCCGCCGCGAACGACGCCGGCGTGCCCTTTCTCGGCTACGCGCGCAACGAACGGAAGGGGAAGCTTTTGCGGGAGGCCGGAGCCGGGTGCGTGGTCGCGTCGCTGGAGCCGCTGCTGCGGATCCTGCGCGGCTGGTGACCACGGCCCGCGCGGGCTCCGCGACCTGCGGCCGACGCCCGCGCCGCCCGGGCCGCCCGCGCCCCCGGATCCAGGCAGTCAGCGACACCACCAGACCCGCGCCCCAGAGGACGAGCTGGGTCAGGTCGTCGACCTGCACGTCGACGCCGAGCACATGGATCGTCACGACCGCCACCCCCGTCCGGACTCCGGCGAGCAGTCAACCCGTCAGGGTCACACGGTTGACTGGCCAACTTGACTGCTTGTGGCAGCATGCCCGGTCAACTAGATCCAGTAACCGGGATGTTGACTTGACTGGTTGCCTGACTGGCCGGGGTTTGGCGCCGGTCCGCAGGAGGTACGTACCGCGTGTGACGGTGGAACCGCAGGGCGGGGCGGACGGCCACGAGTTTCTCCGGGTGGCGGAGGAACTGCGGGTCCGGATAGCCGACGGGTTCTACCTGATGGACACCTACCTGCCCTCCCAGAACGCGCTGGCCAAGGAGTTCGGCATCTCCCGCGACACCGTGCAGCGGGCCCTGCGCGTGCTGCGCGGCGAGGGCTGGATCCAGTCCCGGCAGGGCAAGGGTTCGCGGGTGGTGCGCAACCAGCGCATCCACTCCCCGACGCCCCGGGCGAGCCGGTCCCGGCGCCAGCTGACCCTCGGGCCGCTGCTCGCCGAGGCGTTCGAGCAGCCCGAAGTCACCCTGGACATCCAGACGTTGACGTCCGAGAGCCTGGACACCCACATCCGCGCGCAGGCCGAACGGATCCGTGCCAAGAACATCGCGCCCCGGCGCATCGCGCTGCGCCTGATCCTGCCGTCCGCGATCGACGCCCTGCCCTACCCGCGAGGGGTGCGCGACGGCAAGGACGACGAGCGCCTGCGGGCGCGGCTGCGGGGCATCGCCGAGACCCACACCGCCTCGCTGCGCAAGGTCCTCGGCGAGCTGAGCACCGAGGGGCTGGTCCCGTCGGTGGAGTACGAGTTCCGGCACGCCCCCTTCGCACCCACGTTCAAGCTCTACGTCATCAACGGCTCCGAGGTGCTGCACGGTCCCTACATCCCGCTCGTCCGCCCGGTGATGCTCGACACCGGCGAGGAGGTCGAGGCGGTGGACGTCCTGGGACTCGGCGCGACCCTCACCCACCACGTCCGCGACGGCCGCGCCGACTCCCCGGGGACGACCTTCGTGGACGGCATGACGGCGTGGTTCGAGGCCACGTGGGAGCTGCTGACGGACGAGGCCGCGGGCGCCGGCGGCGCGCACGGCGCCGACGGGCGCAAAGGCCCGTGACCGGGCGGCCATGCGGTAACATCCGCGCAACCGTCTGAGCGACCGCTCGGATTCATGCGTAAGGGATGGCGAACGAGCCAACCTCGGCCGACCCGGGACGTACGAGCGGCGGACCACCCGCCCGGCTGCTCGTCCGGCCCTCTGGTCGTGTCGTCCGTCACCAGGGGAGTTAACGTTTCCCCGACCCGTTTCGTCCCCCTTCAGCGCAGCGCGATCGAACCACGGAGCGGCCAGTGGGCGCACCACCCGTCCCCCGCGACACGGCCGCAGGGCGTGCGGCATTCGAGCAGCCGCACGCCGTCCGCCAGGCGTTCCTGGCGGAGGCCGCGGCGCGGGGGCGCCCCAGCGGTGGTTTCCACAACCAGAACTACGTCATCGAGCTCACCGAGCCGATGGCCCGGCTGCTGGGCCGCAAGCCGGGCACCCTGGTGACCGTGCGGCTGCCGCGCACCGACACGCTGCCGGTGGTGATCCGCACCTGGCAGAGCGAGCCGGAGATCCTGCGGGCCATCCACGGCGTGCTGCCCAACGTGCCCGAGTGCCTGGCCGAGGGGGACGGCTTCGCCATCCACAGGTATGTGGAGGGAGTGCCGCTCTCCAGCGTCTGCGGAGACGGCAAACCGGTCGACGGCCTGCTGGTCGGGGCACTCGCGGACCTGCTCGCCCGGACGGCCCAGGTGCGCAGCGCCGCGCTGCCGCCCCTGCCGAGCCTGTGGCCGCGCAACCACACCGACAGCCAGGGTTTCCTGCAGACCCTGGCCCGCATGGCCGACCTGCAGATCCGCAGGCCCAACTGGCCTCGCTTCGGCGGCCTGTTCGCCGCACTCGGCATCCCCGAGGACGCACTGGCCCGGCTGGCCGAACGGGTCCCGGCCATGTCCCGGCGCCCCTACAGCCTGCTCCACGCCGACCTGCACCGCGACAACGTGATCATGTCCTACGGCGGGGACTCGCACCTGATCTGGGTGGACTGGGAGCTCGCCACCTACGGCGACCCGTTGCACGACCTCGCCGTCCACCTGGTCCGGATGCACTACCCGGAGCACCAGTGGGACGAGGTCGTCGAGGCGTGGGTGCGCGCCATGCGCGAGGTGCGGCCCGCGGCGGTCCACGGCGTGGGCCGGGACCTGCGCCACTATGTCGCCTTCGAGCGGGCGCAGTCCGTGTACCCCGACGTGATGCGGGCCGCGAAGTCGCTGGAGGAGTCCTTCGACCAGCAGGCCCTGGACGAGGCCACCGCGAGGGTGGAGCAGGCCCTGGAGGCGGGGGCCGAGCCGCTGCGGCTGGCCCATGTGCCGGGGCGGCGGGAGATCGAGCGGATCCTGTTCCGCTGGCGGGCGTCCGTGCGTCCGGTCGCACGGACGGCGACCGGTACCGCGGCGCCCGCCGCCGGCGGGGCGTGGCGGGGGCCGGTGGCCCGGACGATCGACTGGACACCGGACCGGCGCGTGCCGGAACACCCCGACTTCCCCCACTCCGCCGTCGCCGACGCGCTGATCCTGGAGGGCGCGGCCCCCGCGGACCGGGTGTTCAAGGGCACCGCGCACCTCACCACGGTGCTCCGGGTCCCGGGCATCGCGTTCCCGGTCGTCGTCCGCCGCAAGGTCGCGAACGTCACCCGGCGCGAGCCCAGCTTCCTCAGCGAGCACGTCGTCCTCCAGGCCATCGAGCGGGCCGGGGCGGTGGTGGCGCCCCGGGTGCTGGCGCTCGGGGAGAGCCACTCCGAGGGCCTGTCCGGCATCCGGACCTACTCCGGGGACGTCTTCGCCATCCATACCTACGAGGGCCCGCCCGACGTGGAACGGCGGCCCGAGCACCCGGTGCACGGGCTGCGGCCGCACGAGGCGGACTGCCTGGTCGACCAGCTGGCCGCGCTGACCGGGGTCGACCACGCCGAGATCGACCCGGTGGGCGACCGCCCCACCTTCTACTCCTGGCTGAGCGAACAGCTCGTCACGCTGGTCGCGGGCCTGCCCAAGGAGTCGCAGCAGCTGGCCCGGTTCCTCGGCCTGCCCGACGCGCCCCGGCTGCGCGAGATCCTCGCCCGGCACCACGTCACCGAGCGCGACGCCGCACTGCTGCACGGCGACCTCAACCCCTGGAACCTGGTGCGCCGCGACGACGGGCCGGCCCTCGGTCTGATCGACTGGGAGATGGCCCTGGTCGGGGACCCGCTGTACGAGCTGGTCCGGCACATGCACCTCACACCGACCCGGCCGGAGATCCGCGACCGCATGTTCCGCCGCTGGGAGAGCCGGCTGGAGGAGCGATTCACCCGCGACTGGCGGCGGGACTGGCGGGTGTACCGGTGGATCGAGATCGTCCGCTCGGCCTACGTCGACCTCGACCGCCTGGTCACCGGCGCGAGCCTGGACGCCCCCAACGTCCGCCGCGCGGTGGAGTCGTACGCGATGACCCTGGCGGCGGCCACCGCCTCCCTGGGGCTGTCGTCCCGGCGCCGGACCAACCCGTACCTCACCCGCGCCCTGGCCTGGCCGACCCGACCAGGCGGCGCTGCGTAGGCTCCTGGCCGCGCGCGCTCCACTGGCCGATCATGGACCGTGATGCTGCTCTTCCTCGACGTCGACGGACCGCTCGTCCCGTTCGGTGCACCCGACCGGGCCTACCCGGAGTACGACGGCCCGCCGGCGCCCGCCGGCCACCCGCTGCTGGCCCGCGTCGACCCGGCGCTCGGCCCCCGGCTGGCGGCGCTGGGCTGTGCGCTGGTGTGGGCCACGACCTGGATGGACGACGCCAACACCTGCCTCGCGCCCCGGCTGGGCCTGCCGCCGCTGCCGGTCGTGCGGTGGCCGGACGAGGACGAACCCCCCGGCCTCCTGCACTGGAAGACCCACCCCCTGGTCGACTGGGCGGCGGGCCGCCCTTTCATCTGGGTCGACGACGAACTCACCGAGGCCGACCGCGCCTGGACCGCCGTCCACCACCCCGCCCCCGCCCTTCTGCACCGCGTCGACCACCGCTACGGCCTGACGGACACCGACTTCGCCGTCCTGACGGACTGGCTCGCGGCGACCGGCCGCTGACCCGGGGGCGCGGCGGCGGGAGCGTCCGCGTCCGTGTCCGGCTCCGCCGGCCACGTCGGCCGGAGCGGCGGGCCCAGGGCCGCTGAGCCGTCCCCGGCGGTCAGGCGCCCACGTAGGCCGCCAGGTGCTCACCGGTGAGGGTGGAGCGGGCCGCGACCAGGTCGGCCGGTGTTCCCTCGAAGACGATGCGGCCGCCGTCGTGGCCGGCGCCGGGGCCGAGGTCGATGATCCAGTCGGCGTGCGCCATGACCGCCTGGTGGTGCTCGATGACGATCACCGACTTGCCCGAGTCGACGAGCCGGTCGAGGAGGCCGAGGAGCTGCTCCACGTCGGCGAGGTGCAGGCCGGTGGTCGGCTCGTCCAGGACATAGATGCCGCCCTTGTCGGCCATGTGCGTGGCCAGCTTGAGCCGTTGCCGCTCGCCGCCGGACAGGGTCGTCAGCGGCTGGCCCAGGGTGAGGTAGCCGAGGCCCACGTCGGCCATCCGCCGCAGGATCCGGTGGGCCGCCGGGGTGTGCGCCTCGCCCGCGCCGAAGAACTCCTCCGCGTCGGTCACCGGCATCGCCAGCACCTCGCTGATGTCCCGCCCGCCGAGGTGGTACCGCAGCACCGACGCCTCGAACCGCTTGCCCTCGCACTCCTCGCAGGTGGTGGCGACCCCGGCCATCATCGCGAGGTCGGTGTAGATGACGCCCGCGCCGTTGCAGGTGGGGCAGGCGCCCTCGGAGTTGGCGCTGAACAGCGCCGGCTTCACGCCGTTGGCCTTGGCGAACGCCTTGCGGATCGGGTCGAGCAGCCCCGTGTACGTCGCCGGGTTGCTGCGGCGCGAGCCGCGGATCGGGGTCTGGTCGACCGACACCACGCCCGCGTCGGCCGGGATCGACCCGTGCACCAGCGAGCTCTTGCCGGACCCGGCGACACCGGTGATGACGGTCAGCACACCGAGCGGGATGTCGACGTCGACACCCTGCAGGTTGTGCGTCCTCGCGTCCCGGATCTCCAGCGCGCCGCTCGGCTTGCGCACCGTCTCCTTCAGGGTCGCCCGGTCGTCGAGATGGCGGCCGGTGAGCGTGCCGCCCGACCGCAGCCCCTCGACGGTGCCCTCGAAGCAGACCGTGCCGCCCGCCGTACCCGCGCCGGGGCCGAGGTCGACGACGTGGTCGGCGATCGCGATGACCTCCGGCTTGTGCTCCACGACGAGCACCGTGTTGCCCTTGTCCCGCAGCCGCAGCAGCAGGTCGTTCATCCGCTGGATGTCGTGCGGGTGCAGGCCGATCGAGGGCTCGTCGAAGACGTACGTGACGTCGGTGAGCGAGGAGCCGAGGTGCCGGATCATCTTCACGCGCTGCGCCTCGCCGCCCGACAGCGTGCCCGCGGGCCGGTCGAGCGAGAGGTAGCCGAGGCCGATCTCCGTGAACGAGTCCAGGGTGTGCCGCAGCGAGGCGAGCAGCGGCGCCACCGACGGCTCGGCCAGGGCGCGCACCCAGTCGGCCAGGTCGCTGATCTGCATCGCGCACGCGTCGGCGATGCTGATGCCCTCGATCTTGGAGGAGCGGGCCGCCTCGGTCAGCCGGGTGCCCTCACAGTCCGGGCAGGTGGTGAACGTGACCGCGCGGTCCACGAACTCCCGGATGTGGGGCTGCATCCCCTCCCGGTCCTTGGCGAGCATCGACTTCTGGATGCGCGGGATCAGCCCCTCGTAGGTCATGTTGATGCCCGCGATCTTCATCCGGGTCGGCTCGCGGTGCAGGAGGTCGTGCAGCTCCCGCTTGGTGTACCTGCGGATCGGCTTGTCCGGGTCGACGAGGCCGGACTCGGCGTAGAGCCGGTGGTTCCAGCCGCCCGACTTGTAGCCGGGCACGGCGAGCGCGCCCTCGTTCAGCGACTTGGAGTCGTCGTAGAGCTGGGTGAGGTCGAGGTCGGTGACCGTGCCCCGGCCCTCGCAGCGCGGGCACATGCCGCCGGTGATGCTGAAGCTGCGGCGCTCCTTCACCTTCTGCCCGCCGCGCTCCACGGTGACCGCACCCGCCCCGCTGATCGAGGCGACGTTGAAGGAGAACGCCTTGGGCGAGCCGATGTGCGGCCGGCCGAGCCGGCTGAAGAGGATGCGCAGCATGGCGTTGGCGTCGGTGGCGGTGCCGACCGTGGAGCGCGGGTCGGCCCCCATCCGCTGCTGGTCGACGATGATCGCGGTGGTCAGCCCGTCGAGCACGTCCACCTCGGGACGCGCCAGCGTCGGCATGAAGCCCTGAACGAAGGCGCTGTAGGTCTCGTTGATCAGCCGCTGAGACTCGGCGGCGATGGTGTCGAACACCAGCGAGCTCTTGCCCGACCCGGAGACGCCGGTGAACACGGTCAACCGGCGCTTGGGGATCTCGACGCTGACGTCCTTGAGATTGTTCTCGCGTGCTCCGTGCACCCGGATCAGGTCGTGGCGGTCGGCGGCGTGCGGTGCGGTGGCGTCGTCCATGGCGGCCACGGTAGTCGGGGCCGCGACGCGGGCGCTTCTCGATTCCTGACCGATGCCCGACCGGTCGGTTTGTCCGCCCTCGGGAGAATCCGACCGAGCGGGCGAGCACGGCGAGCGGGTTTCAGCGGTCGAGGCTCGGTGCCGCGCCCACGAAGTCGTACACCGCCCAGTCGGTGAGCGTGCGCACAGCCGACTCGGGTCGGGTGGCGATGACGCCGGTCGAGTCTCTTGGGACCCACAACGGACCTGGGTTCAGACGCGGGCCTCGTAGAGCAGGTGGAAGGGTGTCTGCGCGGCCCGGCGGAACCGGCTGAACCCCGCCTCGGCGGCGACCTGGCGGGTCTGCGCCTCCCCGGCCTGGGCGCCGAGCGCGCGGCCCACCTCCTGGGACTGGGAGGCGGGGGTGCAGATCAGCGAGGACGCGCCGTAGAAGGCACGGCCGAGAGGGTTGAGGTTGTCGGAGAGGCTGTCCCCGGCGAAGGGTTCGACGAGCATGACGGTCCCGTCCGGGGCGAGCTGCTCCCTGGTGTGGGCGAGGGCTCCCACGGGGTCGCCCATGTCGTGCAAGCAGTCGAAGAAGGCGACCAGGTCGTAGGGGCCGCCACCGAAGTCCTTGTTTCCGGCGATCTCGAACTCGACCCGCTCCGCGGCGTTCGCGTTCGCGGCGAGCCGGCGGGCGGCGGCGATGGACGGTTCGTGGTAGTCGAAACCGGTGAAGCGGGAGTTGGGGAAGGCCTCGGCCATCAGCAGGGTCGAGTGTCCGAGCCCGCAGCCGACATCGGCGACCTTGGCGCCGGCTTCCAGCTTGGCGGTGACGCCTTCCAACGCGGGCAGCCACTCGGCCACGAGGTGGGCGCGGTAGGTCGGGCGGAAGAACCGCGCTGTCCCGGCGAAGAGCTCCGGCTGGTGCTCGTGCCAGCCGATGCCCTTTCCGTCCTGGAAGGCCCGGGTCAGGGCCTCGCGGTCGGCTGGTGCGGTGCAGGCGAGGAACGACTGGAAGCCACCGAGGACGAAGACGGGACTGTCTTCGTCGCTGAACGCGGCGATCTGCTCGGGCGCGAGGTGGAACCGCCCGTGCCCGTCATGGGTGACGTAACCGCTGGCGGCCATGGCGGACAGCCACTCCCGGACGTTGCGCTCCACGGTGCCGGTGCGGGCGGCGAGCTCGGCAGAGGTGGTGGACTGCCCGTCAGCCATCGCCCGGAACAGCCCGAGCCGTTCGCCGATCAGCGCGAGTGGCGCGATGGCCACCGCGCCGAGATCGGTGATGACCCGTCCGAGCAGAGCGTTCAGGCGGTCCGGGTCCAACGTGCTCATGTCCACAGCCATGCCCACGCCTCCTGCTTCAGGGCCCGCTTCGATACAGCAAGCGTGGCAGCAGGTGCAGATGCGGCAAAAGCGACACACTGGGCGGGCGAGGCGGCTGCTCGCTCCCCGGGAGTCGGCGGCTGTTGCGCCCGGCGGGCGACGAGTGGCTTCGGGAGGCGCTCGACGGCTGGGCCGGGACGCCGAACCCGAGCGGCTCTGCCGCGCCGACGAGGAGCGTCTCGCCGCCTCGCGGGGGCCGGGGCCGCCAGTTCCCACAACTCGTCGATGCGAGGGGAAAGTGGGCTGTCAAGACTCATGGGCCGAGCGTACTGATCAATGTCGGCAGGGCAGGCGGGCCGCTACCGGTGTGTATCGGCCGCCCTCTGCGTGCAACTGCCGGCGACGGTATCGGCGAAGACCTGGGCGAGCGGGGTGAGGGCGTCCCATCGGCGTACGGCCCAGCCTACGGGGAGCGGGGGCAGCTTGGGGATGGGGATGAGCCGGAGAGGGCCATCGTCTCCGGGTACCTGCCGGCCCGGCAGGGCGGGCACCACGGCGTGGCCGAGGCCGAGTTCCGCCAGCAGCAGGGCTGTGTCCCAGTCGGCGACGCTGGTGTCGGAGCTGCTTCGGACGCCCAGTTCGGCGAATGCTGCGTCGAGGCGGCCACCTGAGGTGGAGTTCTGCGGCAGCCGGATGAGGCGGATGTCGGCGAGGTCGGCCACGTTGATACGAGTCCGGCGTGCGAGCGGATCGTCGGCGCGGACGGCCAGTACCCAGGGCAGGTCGACGACGGTGCGCTGCTCGATGCCGCGCACCGGGTTGCCGATGGTGACCCAGGCGAGGTCCAGGTTGTCGGCGGTGAGGGCGTCGAAGCAACTGCGGCTGGAGGTCTCTGTCTGGAACTCCAGGTTCACCTTCGGATAGCGCTGCCGGAAGGCGACGATGGCTTCGGACATGAAGTGTCGTACGGTCGTTCCGCCCGTGGTGACGCGCACGGAGCCGCTGTCGCCGTTGACGAGGTCTCCGAGGCGCCGCAGGGCCAGATCCAAACCGGCGATGCCATCGGCGGCAGCGTCCCACAAGACGCGCCCCGCGGGGGTGGGCACGACACCGCGCGGCTGGCGCTCCAAGAGACTCACTCCGGTCTCCCGTTCCAACCGCTTCACATGCTGGCTCACCGCCGACTGTGTGCAGTCCAGCTCGCGGGCAACGGCGCTGAGGCTTCCGGCCCGGCACACGGCGACGAAGACACGCAGGTCGTCCAAGGTCATGGACCCAAGCTATAGCTTGGGTACTGCAAGAAAACCATAGGATTGACTGGGATCGAAGGGACCCGCGATGATCGACGCAGGGCCCAGGCGGCAACCCGTCCGGCGCTTTCGTGGGGTCCGGACCCCAGGCGAAGGCACGGACGGGTGCCGACCCGAGCGACGGAAGGATCCCGCCCGTGCCTGTTCCCCCTGCCGCTGCCGATCAGGCCATTGCTCTCCTGCACGAGCTCGGAGCAGCAGAGATCGCCCATCCGGGAGGCACTCTCCTGGCGCACCTCCAGCGCGTCCAAGAGCAACTTGCCGTATGGGGCGCCCGCCCCGCCCTCCGGCTTGCGGGCCTGTGCCATGCGTTCTACGGCACTGACGGCTTCCCCACGGCATTGCTGTCCCTGGAGCGCCGCGTCGAGCTCACAGCGGCGATCGGCGTCGAGGCCGAAGCCATCGTGTACCTCTATGCCTCGTGTGACCGGAAGGCCACCTATCCGGGGCTTGCGGACGCCGACGCTTCGTTCCGCGACCGGTTCACCGGCCGTGCCCGTACTCCCGAGCCGCAGCTCCGTCGGGACTTCGCCGAACTGTCGGCCGCCAACGAACTCGACCTTGCACGCATTGACCCATGCTTCCGCGAGAAGTGGGGAGCTGAACTCCTCGCCTTGTTCACCCGCTTCCGCCCACTGCTGAGCGAACCTGCTTGGTCGGCTTGCATTGCCGTGCTTGCTTCCGATCCCGGACGTCGCGAGGCGGACGACAGATAGCTCGCCAACACGACACTTGGCGTGATGTCCGGTCTCGCTGAAGGTGAGGCAGCGTGAGTCCTCGACCTGGGGGTGCCTCAGTTTGAGTGAGACGGGGACGGTTCGGTTGTCTCGCTCAATCCGAGGCAGTCTGGGTCGGGTTGGCGGCGATCAGCAGTGCGGCGAACGCGATGGGGGCGGCTGTCTGGTAGCCGATCCAAACTTCACCGCCGACGCTGCCGCCCTGCCATGCGATCAGCGCGCCGACGAGGGCCGTCAGCACGCAGCCGCTGTCGTAGGCGACCATGAGCCGGGTGTAGAGCTGTCCCGTCTCATCTGCCTTAGGCAGTCCGACAGGACCGGCACCTCATCGGAGGTGAGCTTGATGATGATCTGCAATTCACCATCACTCGAACGTAGTTCGTCGACCCTGCGCTGTCAGAGGTGCCTGGCACAGTGCCGCTGTGGACATCGATTCCTTCTGGGAGCTCATCGAGGAGTGCCGCCGACGGGCGCGCGGCCGGGACGGACGGCTCGCATGGCTGAGTGACGAACTGTCGCGACGGTCGCTGGACGAGGTCGTGCAGTTCCAGGTGCGCTTGGACGAGGCGACGCACGAAGCGTTCACGTGGGATCTGTGGGCAGCTGCGGACCAAATCTTCGGTGGCTGGTGTTCGGATGACGGGTTCTGTTGCTTCGGCCTGTGGATGGTAGGACTCGGCCGGGAAGCCTTCACGCGAGCGGTGGCTGATCCCGATGCCCTGGCCGCCACTCCGGAGGTCCAGGGCTTGATGGGCCGTCCGCGGGAGGTGTGGAACGACGACTGGCCCGGGTGGGAGTCGCTCGACTATGTCGCCATGGAGGCGTACGGGATCTTGGCTGGTGTGGACGACGAGTGCGGCGGAGCCTTCTACGAAGCCGTTGACGCCGAGCAGGTCGATAGGGGCGACAGGTCCGGACCGCTCGGGGAGCGTTGGGACGTCCGACGCGAGGACGAGGCAGCACGTAGGCTGCCGAGACTGAGCGCGATGTTTCCCCTGCGACAGTGACCCGGTGGCGCGAACGGACGTCGAACTCCACCAGGCACCTCCACTCGACGTGGACCAGGAGGGACGACCGTAGGCAGCCTGGTGCGGCGGTGGGCCGGAAGACGCGGACAGATCAGCAGACGGCTCAGGTCGGCTGAGACGCACGACCAGAGGGCTCCGATAGATCAAGAGTGGCTCACCTTCAGCGAGAAGCGTCACCCCGCCGTCGGACGGAAACCGGCGCGACACACTCTTGCAAGCAGGGTGCTTGCAATTGTTAGCGCGAGTGGGGCAAGGTGGGGGCATGGCATCGCTGAACGTCGGCAATCTCGGGGACTACCTGCGCGAGCAGCGGCGCAACGCCCAGCTGTCGCTGCGGCAGCTCGCCGATGCCGCCGGGGTGTCCAATCCGTACCTGAGCCAGATCGAGCGCGGGCTGCGCAAGCCCAGCGCGGAGGTGCTCCAGCAGGTCGCCAAGGCCCTGCGCATCTCCGCCGAGACGCTGTACGTCCGCGCCGGGATCCTCGACGCCGAGCGGGACCGGGATGAAGTGGAGACGCGCGCCGTCATCCTCGCCGATCCCTCGCTCAACGAGCGGCAGAAGCAGGTGCTGCTCCAGATCTACGAGTCCTTCCGGAAAGAAAACGGATTCGGGGTCGGCGAACCCGCCGCGGCGGAGCACGACGAGGACGGCACAGGGGTCACGGACGAGGGAACCGGCGGCGACACCGCCGTGCGCGGCATCCGCACGGCCGACGCGGACGACGATGCCGGCCCGCGGCGGACGGCCGGATAGCAGCCGGACCAGGGCTCCGGCCGCCCCACCGCGGACCAACACCAACCTCAGCCGAACGCGAATCCGGGAGGACCAGAAAACCATGGCCATCACCGACGACCTGCGCAAGACCCTCAGCGACCCGACCCCGCTCTACTTCGCCGCCGGCACCGCCGACCTCGCCCTGCAGCAGGCCAAGAAGGTGCCCGCCCTGGTCGAGCAGCTGCGCGCCGAGGCCCCGGCCCGCATCGAGAAGGTGCGCAACACCGACCCGAAGGCCGTGCAGGAGAAGGCCGCCGCCCGGGCCAAGGAGGCGCAGGAGACGCTGCAGACCAGGATCAACGAGCTGCTCGGCAACCTCGACGTCGACCTGAAGAAGCTGGGCGAGCAGGCCCAGGACCTCGCCCTGCGCGGGGTGGGCGTCGCGGCCGAGTACGCCGTGAAGGCCCGGGAGACCTACGAGAAGGTCGCCGAGCACGGCGAGCAGGCCGTGAAGACCTGGCGCGGCGAGGCCGCCGAGGAGATCGAGGACCTGGCCATCGCCGTCGAGGGCAAGCCCGAGGCGGCCGGGGCGCAGGCGGACAAGCCCGCCGAGGCCCGGACCGAGACGGACGAGGACAGGAAGCCCGCCGCGAAGAAGGCTCCGGCCGCCCGCAGGGCCGCCACCGCCAAGAAGACGGCGCCGCCGGCGAAGTGACCGCGCGCGACGAGGCGCACACGGGCCGGGCACCTTTGGGGTGTCCGGCCCGTTCTATGGGTACGGTGGCGGCGTACGGACCGCGACTGGGAGCGGGAGGCTACGGGCGGTGGGCAGCATGCTGATGTTGGGCTTCGCGGGGTTTCTGGGGATCTTGAAGATCATCCTGATGGCCCTGGCCGCGTTCGGGCTGTTCGACGCCGCGTTCCGGCGTGAGGACGCCTTCCGCGCGGCCGACAAGCAGAACAAGGTCTTCTGGTTGATCATCCTGGCCATCGCGCTGGTGGTCAGCTACCTGTTCTCGATCCTGTCGATCCTGCCGATCGCCGGTGTCGTGGCGAGCATCGTCTATATCGTGGACGTGCGCCCCGCCCTCAGGCAGGTCTCCGGCGGCAACGGCTGGGGCCGCCGCCGCGGCAGCAGCAGCGACGGCCCGTACGGCCCGTGGAACGGCGGCCGCTGACCCCTGCGTTTCCCTGCGAGGCTTTGGCGGTGCGGCCCCGACTACCCGGCCACGTCGAGTGGTGCGTTTGTCTGCGGGGCTTTGGCGGTGCGGCCCTGAACGCCGGCCACGTCGAGTGGTGCGTTTGCCTGCGGGGCTTCGGCGGTACGGCCCCGAGTGCCCGGCCACGCCGAGTTGCGCGTTTCCCTACGGGCCTTGGCGGTACGGCCCCGAGTACCCGGCCATGCCCTACGCCGCGGGAGCGTACCGCTCCGGTCCCGCACCTATCCGAAGCCTGTGACCTGGGCGATCGGCGCTGACAGGCGGTCGCCTCGACCTCGCGGGCCGCAGTGGCCCGCGGCCGTCCCCGCACGGCGGCGGTCACCCTGAACCGCGTCGGCCCGTAGCCCGTACATCCCCGCGCCGCGGCAGCCCCGGAACCCGCGGCGCGACCCGGGCGGCCGCGACGGAGTTACGGCGCTCGGTCCAGCAGGACGACTGCCACGTCGTCCGCCAGCTCGCCGCCGTTCAGTTCGCGTACCTCGTGCACCGCGGCCCGCAGCAGTTCCTCGCCCCGCAGACCCTCGGCGAGCTGGCGGCGGACCATGTCGACCATGCCGTCCTGGCCCAGCCGCTCGCCGTCCGTGCCCACCCGGCCCTCGATCAGGCCGTCCGTGTAGAGCATCAGGCTCCACTCGGCGCCCAGCTCCACCTGCATCCGCGGCCAGCGGGCGCCGGGCAGCATGCCGAGGGCGGGGCCGTTGTTGTCGTACGGCAGCAGGCCGGCGGGCCGGCCGGGGCGGACCAGCAGCGGGGCCGGGTGGCCGGCCAGGCACAGGCCCGCGCGGCGGCCGTCGGGTGCGATGTCCACCGTGCACAGCGTCGCGAAGATCTCCTCGTCGGCGCGCTCGTGCTCCAGCACCTCCTGCAGGGTGCCCAGCAGTTGGTCCCCGCACAGCCCGGCAAGGGTCAGCGCCCGCCAGGCGATGCGCAGCTCCACGCCGAGCGCGGCCTCGTCCGGACCGTGGCCGCAGACGTCGCCGATCATGGCGTGCACGGTGCCGTCGGGCGTGCGCACGGCGTCGTAGAAGTCGCCGCCGAGCAGGGCACGGGAGCGGCCCGGGCGGTAGCGGGCGGCGAACCGCAGCGAGGAGCCGTCCAGCAGCGGGGTGGGCAGCAGCCCTCGCTCCAGGCGGCGGTTCTCCTGCGCGCGCAGCCTGCCCTCGGCCAGGCGCCGCTCGGCGCTGTCGGAACGTTTCCTCTCCACCGCGTACCGGATGGCGCGGCTGAGCAGCCGGCCGTCCAGCTCGTCCCGGAAGAGGTAGTCCTGGGCGCCCACGCGCACGGCCTCGGCGCCGCGCTCGGCGTCGCCGGAGGCGGTCAGCGCGAGCACGGCGTGCCGGGGCGCGAGCCGGAGGACGTGCTTGAGCACGGCCAACTCGTCGTCCCCGGCGCCGCCGCCCGGCGCCGGGAGCGCCAGGTCCAGCAGGATGCAGTGGACGTCGTCGGTGAGCAGCCGCTCGGCCTCGGTGAGGTTGCGGGCGGTGCGGACGCGGATCGGCTTGCCGGACGCGTCCAGCAGATCGGGCACGATCGGCGAGCCGACCGGGTCGTCCTCGATCAGCAGCAGGGTGAGAGTGGCGCCGGTGCCGCTCGTCGGCGCGGCGTCGCGGTCGACCTCTTTCGTGAGGGGGCCGCCGTCTGCCGGGGCGGCCTGCGCCTGACCACTCTCCACGGCCGGGATCGCTCTCTGCCGCGGTACGGGTACGGGCATCGTCCTGGGTTCCTTCCCTCCCCCCGAGGGCACGGCGGTGTCGAGGGGTCTCGACCCACCGAGCGGGACCATAGCGGGTGCTGCCGCCTGGATGGAATGGCGTGAGCCGCACCGCTCGCGCGCAGGCCGCTGTCATATGCCGCGTTCCGTACCGCAGTTGGACAGCCTGCCCGCGAAGCGGGAATGACGAAGCTCACGTTCGGCCCGGGTGCGGGCGGGGGTTGGCGGTGCGGTGGGTCACATGGCGCACATCACGGGCGTCTTGCCGGACTTGACCTGGTTCACGCGTCCGGGCGTACGACCCCCAGGATCGGCATGGAGCCGGCGCCCGCGACCGTCACCGTTCGCCCGGGGCGCGGGGCCTGGATGATCGCACCGTCGCCGACGTAGAGGGCGACATGGCTGGCGTCGTCGAAGTAGATGATGAGGTCGCCGGGGCGCATGTCCTTGATGTCGACGTGCTTGAGCTGCTTCCACTGCTCCTGCGAGGTGCGCGGGATCGGATGGCCGGCCGCGGCCCAGGCCCGGGAGGTCAGCCCCGAGCAGTCGAAGGAGTCCGGGCCCTCGGCGCCCCACACGTACGGCTTGCCGAGCTGGGCGCTCGCGTACGCCACCGCCTTCTCGCCCTGCGCGGAGGCCTTGCCGTGGATCTTCTTCAGGATGCCGGTGTCCAGCCAGGCGGTCTGCGCCTTGAGCGCGGCCTGCGCCTCGAGCTGGGCGAGCCGCTCCTTGTCCCTCTTCTCCAGCTTCGACTCCAACTTCTGTGCGGCGTCGATCTGCTGCTGGATCCTCTTCTTCGCGGCGGCCTTGTCCTTGCGGTCCGCGTCCAGGTTCTTCCACTGCGCGGCGGCGTCGTCGGCGTATTCCCGCAACTCCTTCTGGGTGCTGGTCAGTTCGCCGATGAGGTGCTTCGTGGCCTGCTGTCCCTGGAGGACCAGGCCGGCGCCGTCGAGGAACTGGCCCGGGTCGTCGCTGAGCAGGAACTGGGCGGTGGGCGGCAGTCCGCCGCCGCGGTACTGGGCCCGGGCCGCCGCCCCCGCCTGGTCCTTCAGAGCGGCCAGCTTCCGCTGCCCCTCCACGATCTTCTTGGCCAGCGCCACGATCTGCGCGGACTGCTGCTTGGCCTTCTCCTCGGCCGCGTTGTAGGCGTCGGTGGCGACGGCCGCGTCGTGGTAGAGCTTGTCGAGCTTGGCGCGGACCTGCTCAAGATCCCTGCTGGGCGGGGGAGTCGGCGACCCGCTCGGCGCCGGTGTGGGCGCGGGAGCCGCGAACGCCGTGCCGGGCGCCGCCAGCACGGTCACCGCGCACACGACGGTCAGGGCGGCCGTGAGCAGACCGCGCTTGCCCGTACCCATATCTCGTCCCCCAACCTGATTTACCGTCAGTAACGTGCGGTTGCCTGGGGGATCGTGCCACGGCCGCGCGCAAAGCGACAGAGGTCGCCGGAAACCGGAATTCCCTCCTTCGCCGCCGCGTACGACGATCTCCCTGCCGATGTGACGAACGACGCACGGAGATCGTTCCGCGCCGGGCCCCTCGAACGGGTGATCAGCCGCGGGGCGCCAACGCTCCCCAGGTCACCGTGACTTCGCCCTGCCGCCAGCGGGCCGGGCCGTCCGTCACCGGCCAGTCGGCGGTGAGGGCGCGGACGGTGCGCAGCCAGCGCTGGCGGGCGCCATAGGCGGCGTAGGGCGCGGCGGCCGCCCAGGCGCGGTCGAAGTCGCGCAGGAAGGCGTGCACCGGCTCACCGGGGACGTTCCGGTGGATCAGCGCCTTCGGCAGCCGCTCGGCGAGGTCGGACGGCTGCCGCAGCGAGCCGAGCCGGGTGGCGAAGGTGACGGTCCGCGGCCCCTCTGGGCCGAGCGCCACCCATACGTGCCGGCGCCCGATCTCGTCGCACGTGCCCTCGACCAGCAGCCCGCCGCGCGAGCCCGCGCCCGCCGGGGCCAGCCGCGTACACAGCCGCTCCCACACGGGGGCCACCTCCGCCTCGTCGTACTGCCGCAGCACGTTGGCGGCCCGGATGAGCAGCGGGCGGCCGGGGACGGGGATTTCGAAGCCGCCGTGCCGGAAGGCCAGCCCGTCCCGCTCGTACGGCCGGGCCGCGGCCACCCGCTCCGGTTCGATCTCGACGCCGACCACGCTCGCGCGGGGGGCGACGGTGCGCAGCCGGCCGAGCAGTTCCACGGCGGTCCACGGCGCGGCGCCGTATCCGAGGTCCACCGCCACCGGCTCCTCGGCGCGCCGCAGCTCCGCGCCGTGCACCGCCGCGATCCAGCGGTCCATGCGGCGCAGCCGGTTGGGGTTGGTGGTCCCCCGCGTCACGTTTCCCACGACGGGGGTCCCCCCGCTCGCGCGGAGCCGGGCGTGGGGGAGGGACACTGCGCGGGCTGCCATGGCTACGAGGGTAAAGGGGCGCCGCAACGCGCCGGCCCGGCCGACGGATGTCGGCCGGGCGGGCGGCGGGGCCGACGGATGCCGGACGGGCGGGCGGCGGGGCCGACGGATGCCGGACGGGCCGGCGTCCGGGTCAGCCGGCCCGGCGTGCCGCCTTGCGGCGCAGGGCGAGGACGAGGCCGCCGCCCGCGACGACCAGTGCCGCGGCCGTGCCGGCGATCACCGGGGTGGTGCCGGAGGCGCCGGTCTCGGCGAGGTGGGTGCCGCCGCCCGCGGGGGAGGGGGCACTGCTCGCCACCGGCGAGGCGGCCGTGCTGCTGCTCTGCGCCGGGCTCGGGGTGGCGGAGGGCGCCGAGGACGGGTGAGTGGCGGGCGTCGTGGAGGCCGAGGGGGTGGGGGTGGCGGACGGCGTGCAGGTGGCGTCCTCCGGCACGACCACCGGCGGCTTGAGGTCCTCGTCGACGCGGCCCGCCTTGACGTGGACCACGAAGGTCTCGCCCGCGTGCCATTCCAGCGGGTGCAGGTCGACGCTCACGCCCTGCCCGGTCGGGTGGCCGATCGTCGCGGAGTCGACGTCCCGCTCCCCGCCCGGCATGCTCAGCTCGATCTTCAGGGTGACGGTGGCCGGGGTGCCGGAGGCGTCCTTGTCGGTGACGCGGATGACGGGCTTGCCCGAGCTGTCGCAGGCGGGGGCGGCGGAGAAGTCGCCGATGCTGCAGGCGAGCGCGGTCTGGGCGGCGGCGATCGAGAGCGCGGCCGCGGCGGCGGACGCGCCGAGGACGCGGGCCACCCCGGTGGCGCGGCGGGAGAGGGACACGCTGGGTCCTTGGGTTCGGGGGGAGAGGGACGCACAAGCGTCTACCGGCCCTGAACGTGTCCTGTCAAAGGTTGTATCGCCGCAGGTCAAAGCTCGGTGAAGGTCTGGTCAGGTCATCGAGTGGCGGACCGATCGGGGGTAATGATTGGGTAAAGCGGCGTGGCCGGGAAATGGCGGGGCACTCGTGCGCTGTTGCACTCCGTGGAGGGCGCCGCAGGTCCTCCGTTCGGCATGCCCGCAGCAAGGAGGAACGCCACGTGAGCCAGTACGTCAGCAGGCTCGGGCGACGCTCCCCGTCCACCGCTCCCCGGCTCCGGCTGCACCGCAGGCCGCGCCGGGTCGCGATGCTCTCCGTGCACACCTCCCCGCTGCACCAGCCGGGTACCGGGGACGCCGGCGGCATGAACGTCTACATCGTCGAGCTCGCGCAGCGGCTCGCCGCGCTGGGCATCGAGGTCGAGGTCTTCACCCGGGCGACCGCCGGCGATCTGCCGCCCACGGTCCCGCTCGCCCCCGGCGTCCTCGTCCGGCACGTCGACGCCGGCCCCTACGAGGGTCTCGCCAAGGAGGACCTGCCCGCCCAGCTGTGCGCCTTCACGCACGGCGTGATGCAGGCCTGGGCCGGCCACCGCCCCGGCTACTACGACCTGGTCCACTCCCACTACTGGCTCTCCGGCCACGTCGGCTGGCTCGCCGCCCAGCGCTGGGGCGTTCCCCTGGTGCACGCCATGCACACCATGGCGAAGGTCAAGAACGCCAACCTGGCCGCGGGCGACGCCCCGGAGCCCGCCGCCCGCGTCATCGGCGAGACCCAGATCGTCGCCGCCGCCGACCGGCTGATAGCCAACACCGCCGAGGAGGCCGGCGAGCTCGTCACGCACTACGCGGCCGACCCCACCAAGGTCGCCGTCGTCCACCCCGGCGTGAACCTGGACCGCTTCCGCCCCGCCGACGGCCGGGCCGCCGCCCGCGCCCGCCTCGGCCTCCCGCAGGAGGCGCTGATCCCCCTGTTCGCGGGCCGCATACAGCCCCTGAAGGCCCCGGACGTGCTGCTGCGGGCGGTCGCGGTCCTCCTCGGCGAACGCCCCGAACTGCGCTCCCGGATCCTCGTCCCCGTGGTCGGCGGACCCAGCGGCAGTGGCCTCGCCAAGCCCGAGGGCCTGCAGAAGCTCGCCGCCCGGCTGGGCATCGCGGACGTCGTACGGTTCTGCCCGCCGGTCTGCCAGGAGCAGCTGGCGGACTGGTTCCGGGCCGCATCCGTACTCGTCATGCCGTCCTACAGCGAGTCCTTCGGCCTGGTCGCGATCGAGGCGCAGGCGGCCGGGACACCGGTGCTCGCGGCCTCCGTGGGAGGCCTGCCGGTGGCCGTGTGCGACGGCGAGACCGGCTTCCTCGTCGAGGGCCACGACCCGGCCGACTACGCGCGGGTGCTGCGCCGCTTCGCCGACGAGCCGTCCCTCACGGCGCGCATGGGCGAGGCCGCCGCCCGGCACGCCGGGTGCTTCGGCTGGGACGCCGCGGCCGCGGCGACCGCCGACGTGTACACGGCCGCGACCCAGTCGTACCGCCGTCGCGTACGCTCCCACCATGGGTGATGTCGAGAAGGCCGGACAGGTCCTGGAGGGCGTCTTCAAGGACGCCGAACTGGAGTGGGAGAGCCCGGAGCAGGGGTCCTACGTCGTCAAGCTCCCCGGTACCCGCAAGCTCTCCACGACCGTGTCCTTCCTGGTGGGCCGGCACTCCCTCTCCCTCAACGCCTTCGTCGTCCGCCACCCCGACGAGAACGAGGCGGGCGTCCACCGCTGGCTGCTGGAGCGCAACCTCAAGCTGTACGGCGTGAGTTACGCCGTCGACCGCCTCGGCGACGTCTACGTCACCGCGCGGCTGCCGCTCACCGCCGTCACCCCGGACGAGGTCGACCGCCTGCTCGGGCAGGTCCTGGAGGCGGCCGACGGCGCCTTCAACACCCTTCTGGAACTGGGCTTCGCCTCCTCGATCCGCAAGGAGTACGCCTGGCGGGTGTCCCGCGGCGAGTCCACGCGGAACCTGGACGCGTTCAAGCATCTGATCGACCGCCCGGCGGAGTGACGCCCCCTCCTTCTCGTACCGGCGGCCCGCGCTCCCGCCCGGAGCCGTACCCCACCACCGGTGCCGTGCGCCCGCGCACCCCGCACCAGGCTCAGCGCGCGCTGCCGCGGTAGCGCCCCGGCGTCACCCCGACCAGCTTCTTGAAGTGCCGGGTGAGGTGGGCCTGGTCGCAGAACCCGGCCACCGCGGCCACCTCACCGGGCGGCACGCCCTCCAGCAGCAGCCGGCGGGCGCGCCCCACTCGCCGCGACATCAGGTACTGGTGCGGGGCGATGCCGTAGGCGGCGCTGAACGCCCGTACCAGATGTGCGGGATGGGCGTGCAGCAGTCCGGCGGCCTGCTCCAGCGAGACGCCCTCGACCACGCGCGCGTCGAGCAACTCCCGCAGCTCGCGGGCGAGCCGGGGGTCGGTGCGCCGCGGGCGCCCGCCGGGCCGGCGCAGCAGATGGTCGCGCAGCCGCTCCCCGACCAGGGTCAGCCTGCTCTCCGCCTCCAGTTCGTCGCCGGGCCGGGCGAGGGCGGAGTGCAGCTGGCCGACCCGCAGCCGCAGCACCGGATCGCGCAGATCGGGCCCGTCCACGGCGGCCCCGATCAGCTCCTCGCCCAGCCGGCTGCTGTCGAGGTACACCACGCGCTTGCGGAAGCCGCCGGGCGTGGCCGGGGAGCCGTTGTGCGGCACGTGCGGCGGCAGCAGGGAGACCGTGTCGTGCGGGGTGCCGTGCTCGTGCCGCTCGAGGTCGTAGCGCACGGCCCCGTCGTCCACGATGAGCAGCGTCCACGCGTCATGGACGTGCATCGGGTAGGCGTACTCGGTGAAGTGGGCGTGGAACACCTCGGTGACGCCCGGGACCCGGGGACGCCACGCGCTGACTTCCTGCCGGGCGGCCATGCAAAGAACGTACAAGACGGTCGCGCACGGCGGTCGGCAGTCTCATTCCATGAGCACCACGATCACCGAGACCACCGAACCCATCCGTTTCGACACGAAGATCGCCGTACTGCTTCGCGACGACCTGGAGCCGTGGCAGCGGCTGAACGTGACCGCCTTCCTGGTCAGCGGCCTGGGCACGACGGCGCCCGAGGTGATCGGAGAGCCGTACGAGGACGCCGACGCAGTGGCGTACCTGCCCATGTTCCGGCAGCCGGTCCTGGTCTTCGAGGGCACCAAGGAGGTCCTGAAGGCGGCCCACGGCAGGGCGCTCGCCCGCGCCCTGCCCCGCGCCGTCTTCACCGCCGACCTGTTCTCCACGGGCAACGACCGCGACAACCGCGCGGCCGTGCGCGCCGTGCCGACGGCGGAGCTGGACCTCGTCGGACTCGCGGTGTACGGCCCGCGCAACGGGGTGGACAAGGTGCTCAAGGGCGCGCGGATGCACCCCTGAGCCGGCCGCCGCGGGTCAGCCGAACATGCCGGGCACGTAGTCGCCGGCGGGCTGCTGGACGATGACGTTCGCACGGTTGTAGGCGTTGATCAGCGCGATGATGGCGATCAGCGCGGCGAGCTGATCCTCGTCGTAGTGCTTGGCGGCGTTCGCCCACACCTCGTCGCTGACCCCGCCGGCCGCGTCGGCGATCCGGGTGCCCTGCTCGGCCAGCTCCAGGGCGGCCCGCTCGGCGTCGGTGAACACCGTGGCCTCCCGCCAGGTCGCGACCAGGTTCAGGCGGGTGGGGGTCTCACCGGCCGCCGCGGCGTCCTTGGTGTGCATGTCCGTGCAGAACCCGCACCCGTTGATCTGACTGGCCCGGATCTTGACCAGCTCCTGCGTGGCGGCCGGCAGCGTGGAATTGGCGATCACCTTGCCGGCCGCGTTGAAGTGCTTGAAGAGCTGGGCGGCGAGGGGGTTGGTGTGGAGGTTCAGCCGAGCGTCCATGGTCTGCTCCTGAGTGGTTGTTCGCTGCTTGCACCACTTCGACGCAACGGCCCGGACGGAATGTGACACGGCCGGATGTGACACCCGTCACGTCCGTGACGCCCAGGTCAGGCCGCCTCCGCCGGCTGCACCTGTGCCCCGGTCTCCGCCCGCGTGCCGGCCGGTGCCTGGGCCTCCGGCGGAAGGCGGCGCATCAGCAGTGCGTACCCGAGTCCCGCGACGGTCCCGACGGCGGCGCACATGCCCCACAGCCACCGCGCGCCGAACCGGTCGATGACCGCGCCGGACATCAGGGGCGCGACCAGCGCGGCGACGGACCAGGACAGGGTGTACATGCCCTGGTAGCGCCCGCGCCCATGCACCGGCGAGAGCCGTACGACCAGCCCGGTCTGGGTCGGCGCGTTGACGATCTCGGCGAGGGTCCACACGCACACGGTGAGCGTGAAGGCGCCGACCGAACCGGCGAAGGCGGTGAGCCCGAAGCCGTACCCGGCCAGGAGCGAGGAGGCGACCAGCAGGCTGCGCGGGTCGCGGTGCTCGATGAACCGGGTGACGGGGATCTGCAGCGCGATGATCAGGATGCCGTTGACCGCCACGGCCATGCCGTAGTCGGCGGGCGAGAACCCGGCCCGCCCCATGGCCACCGGCAGCCCGACCGAGCCCTGTTGGAAGACCAGCGCGACCAGGAAGGACAGCCCGACGACGGCCATGTACCGCCTGTCGCGCAGCACCGTCCCGAGGCCGACGTCCACGTCCGCGTGCCGGGCCGTGGCCACGGGCCGCGACTCGGGCAGCTTCAGGAAGACCACGACCGCGCACACGGCCGTCATCCCGGCCTCGATCAGGAACCCGGCGAGATAGCTGTACTCGGCGATGAAGCCGGCGGCCGTGGAGGACACGGCGAAGCCGAGGTTGATGGCCCAGTAGTTGAGCGAGAAGGCCCGCACCCGGTCCTCGGGCCGGACGATGTCGGCCATCATCGCCTGCACGGCGGGCCGCGAGGCGTTGGAGGCCATGCCGACGAGGAAGGCGACACCGGCGATGGCGACGGGATCGGTCATGAACCCGAGCAGCGCGACGGAGCCGGCGGTCGCCGACTGGGCGAGGAGCAGGGTGGGCCGCCGCCCCAGCCGGTCGGCCATCACACCGCCGGCCAGCGAGGAGACGACGCCGCCCAGCCCGTGCAGCGAGGCGACGAGGCCGGCGTAGGAGGCCGAGTAGCCGCGGTCGAGCGTCAGATAGAGGGCCATGAAGGTGGCCACGAAGGCGCCGAGCCGGTTGACCAGGGTGCTGGTCCACAGCCACCAGAACTCGCGGGGGAGGCCGGAGACGGTCTCCCGGGCGGCACGTCTCAGACGGGCGGCGGACATGACAGGACCCCCCACGGATCGGCGGACGCCCGGGTACGGACGCTGTAAGCGGCTCAAGCGGTACGCACACCTTACGTGTGCCCGATCCGCGGAGGCCACCGGATTAACGGGCCGCGTCGGCGGTCCACCCATCGGGCGGCCCGGGCGGGGCCGCGAACCCGTGGATTACGCTCTGTCCCATGGCCGACGCACCGTACAAGCTGATCCTCCTCCGCCACGGCGAGAGCGAGTGGAACGCGAAGAACCTGTTCACCGGCTGGGTGGACGTCAACCTGAACGAGAAGGGCGAGAAGGAGGCAGTCCGCGGCGGCGAGCTCCTGAAGGACGCCGACCTCCTGCCCGACGTGGTCCACACGTCCCTCCAGAAGCGGGCGATCCGCACCGCGCAGCTGGCCCTCGAGGCCGCCGACCGCCACTGGATCCCGGTCCACCGCACCTGGCGCCTGAACGAGCGCCACTACGGCGCCCTCCAGGGCAAGAACAAGGCGGAGACGCTGGCCGAGTTCGGCGAGGAGCAGTTCATGCTCTGGCGCCGCTCCTACGACACCCCGCCGCCCCCGCTGCCGGACGACTCCGAGTTCTCCCAGGCGCACGACGCCCGCTACGCCTCCATCCCGCCGGAGCTGCGCCCGAACACGGAGTGCCTGAAGGACGTCGTCCTGCGCATGCTCCCCTACTGGTACGACGGCATCGTCCCCGACCTCCTGGCCGGCCGGACCGTCCTGGTCGCGGCCCACGGCAACTCGCTCCGCGCCCTCGTCAAGCACCTCGACGGCATCTCCGACGCCGACATCGCGGGCCTGAACATCCCCACGGGCATCCCCCTCTCCTACGAACTCGACGCCGACTTCAAGCCGGTCACCCCCGGCGGCACGTACCTCGACCCCGAGGCGGCCGCAGCGGCGATCGAGGCGGTGAAGAACCAGGGCAAGAAGAAGTAACCGCCCACGGACAAGCCCCCTGCCTGCGGTTTCCGCCGCCGGCAGGGGGCTTGCTCGTGGGCTGGGCCGTCAGGTCGGGTGCACGCCTCAGTGTCCGGCGGTGAGTGCGCCGCTCAGTTTGCCGAGCGGCGGAGAGCGGTCTCGCGGCCCGGCGGCCCGTGTGTACGGCGTCGTTCCGCACGGAGGTGCGATTGCTTTGCCGGGGCGGGGAACCCGGCAGGAAGCGGATGAGGCCGGACGGGATGCTGATGGATCATGTCTGCTGAGCGTGCGGCACGACGGGGGTGGTGAACATGCCGCCGGAGGAGCCCTGGCCGTCGGACGGCGCTGGTGTGCCGCCCGAGGAGCCACGGCCGTCGGACGGCGGTGGTGTGCCGCTCGAGGCCCGGGCACGTCTGCGGGTGAGCGAGACGCTGGCCGCCGCCGCACGGGACGTCGGCGACCCGCGGCAGGTCCCGGTGGCGCTGTGCGCGGCGTGCGCCCGGCTGCTGCCGGTCACCGGGGCCTCGGTGTCGATCTCCGGCGGGACCGGTGTCCGCGTCACCTGGTGTGCCAGCGACCGGGTCGCCGCCCGGCTGGCCGAGTTGCAGTACACGGTGGGCGACGGCCCCTGCCAGACCGCCCTCGACCGGGGCGCCCCGGTCATCGCGGTCGATCTCGCGCAGGGCCGCGACGCCCGCCGCTGGCCGATCTTCGCGCACGAGGCGGTGGCACTCGGCGTCCGCGCGGTGTTCTCCCTCCCCCTCGGCGTCCACGGCGCCGCGATCGGCACCCTCGACCTGTACAGCGACCGGGCCGGCGGGCTCGCGGACCCGGATCTGCGGACCGCGCTGTGGGTGCGGGACGCGGTGACCTGTGCCCTGATGAGCCTGCCGACCGCCGGCCGGGACGGCGCCGGTCAGGACGCGGAGGACGACGAGGTGGCGTCCTGGGTGACGGCCTCGGAGGCCGACCACACCGAGGTCTACCAGGCCGTCGGCATGGTCATGGTCCAGTTGGGGGCGGATCCCGAGGAGGCCCTGGACCGGCTGCGGGCCCGCGCGTTCGCCGACGGCCGCACCGTCACTCAGGTGGCCCGGGAGGTCCTGGCCCGCACACTCCGCTTCCGGCCGGAGCCGGACGGCGACGCCGGCGCCGGGCAGGGCGGGGCCGGCCTGGGCGGGGACGGACGTGACGGCGGTGGCGAGGGACGGAGAGGCGGCCGGTGACGGGCCGTGATGCGGCTCGCGGAAGTCGTTGGTCCGGCTGGGGCCGGTCACGTGACCGGGCGGGTGTGCCGGTGGTGGAGGGGAGGTCAGGCGGCCGGTGACGGTTGTGCCGCGGCTCGCGGTATCGCTCGCCGGGGCGGCCGGCGCCCCTCACATGACAGGCAGCGCGTCGAACAGGTCGATGTCCTGGTGCGGGCCGACCCGCTGCTCGCACCAGATCGTCTTTCCCCGGCGCGAGTGCCGTGTGCCCCACCTCTCGGTGAGCTGCGCGACCAGCAGCAGCCCTCGTCCCCCTTCGTCGGAGAGGCGGGCCCTGCGCATGTGCGGCGCGGTGCTGCTGCCGTCGAACACCTCGCAGATGAGGGGCTGGTCACGGATCAGACGCAGTTGAATCGGCGGCCGACCGTAGCGGATGGCATTGGTGACGAGTTCGCTCACGAGCAGCTCGGTGATGTAGCCGGAGTCGACGAGTCCCCAGTCGTCCAGGTGCCGGGCGGTCCAGGAGCGGGCCTCGGCGACGAACGAGTCCTGCCGCGGGACATCGAGTACGGCGACCTGCTCGGCGCCGAGCGCACGGGTACGTGCCAGGAGGAGCGCCGCGTCATCCGTCGGCCGGGGCGGCAGCAGCTGTCGCAGCGTCTCCTCGCAGAGCTCGTCCAGGGAGAGCCCAGGGGTCCGCAGCACCTGCCCGAGCTTGTTGAGCGCGAGGTCGACATCGTGGTCGTGGGCATGGAGCACACCGTTGGAGTAGAGCGCCAGCACAGTGCCCGCGGGGAGAGCCAGCTCCGTGCATTCGAAGGGCAGTCCGCCGACGCCGAGGGGCGGTCCGCACGGTGCGTCCAGGAAGGTGGTCGTGCCGCTCGGAGGGACCACGGCGGGAGGCGGGTGCCCCGCGGAGGCGATGGAGCACACCTGGGATACGGGGTCGTACACGGCATAGGTGCAGGTCGCCCCCACGTCGCCGCTCGCCTCGGGATGCCGGTTCTCCGTACGGAGCCGGGTCAGCACGTCGTCGAGGTGTGTCAGGAGTTCGTCCGGGGGCAGGTCCACATCGGCGAGGGTGCGTACCGCCGTCCGCAGTCTGCCCATGGTCGCCGCGGCGCTGATGCCGTGGCCGACGACATCACCCACCACCAGCGCGACGCGCTTGCCCGACAGCGGAATCACGTCGAACCAGTCGCCACCGACTCCGACATGGGAGTCGGCGGGCCGGTACCGGCCCGCGGTCTGGACCGCGGTCTGATCCGTCCGCGTGTGCGGCAGCAGGCTCTGTTGCAGAGCGAGCGCCGTGGCCCGCTCTCGTGTGTAGCGCCGCGCGTTGTCGAGGCACACCGCTGCCCGTGAGACGAGTTCCTCGATGAGGAGCCGGTCGTCGTCCGTGAATGCGCCCTGCTTGTTCCGGAACAGGACGACGACTCCGATCACTGCCCCTCGCGCCCCCACCGGGGTGACCATCACCGAGCACCAGCCGTATTTCTTGAACCTTCTGGCTCGCCTCGGGTCTTCGGCGAGCCAGGCCGCCATCTCCGGATCGCCCGACGACAGAACAATGGTCCGGTTCATTATCATGCTTTGGACCGGGGGCGAATGGGCGGGATAGAAGGCGACCTCACCGACATCGCTCGTCGTTTCCGGGGCACCGGGGCGCACCGACGAGTGCGCCCCGCGCCGGAGGGCCACCTTGTCGCTGAACGGACCGGGCTCTTCACCGCGAAGCATGCTGTCCAGCAGATCCAGATGGCACCAGTCGGACAGCTGAGGGCACAGCAGATCGACGAGTTCACGAGCGGTGACCGACACGTCGAGTGTCGTACCGATGCGCTCACTCGCCTCGCTCAGGAGCATGAGCCGCTGCCTGGCGCGGCGCTGCTCCGTCACGTCGGAGAGCGTGGAGCAGAGGCCGACGGCACGGTCCGACGAGTCGAACATCGGGCCGGCCGCCGCGACGAATACGCGCTCGCGATCCGGGGAGTCGGGGACGGGGGTCCGAACTTCCCGACTGGTTATTTCAGAACCTTCGGCAAGGGCACGACACAATTCCGCTTCCCACTCGACGCCGCCGTCGCCGGTGAGGGTCTGGCTCGAGATCTCATCGAGGCATTCGCAGTTCGGCGACCCGGTCAGACGCACCATGGCGGCATTTTTTCGCAGGCAGCGGAGATCTTTCCCGTACACGGTGAGCGCCATCGGCGCACTCTCGTAGAGCCAGCGCAGAACGGCCTCGTCGATCTCCTCGTTCTCCACGTCCACCGGGAGTCTGAAGGAGAGAAACGACCAGGGCGGTCCGCCGGCGACCACGGCGGCCCGCTGAGTGCGCACCCAGAGCGGCAGGTCCTCTCCGCTTTTCGCCCGGAACGACAAAAACCCCGTCCAGCTGTCCGGCGACTTCGCGGATCGCTGGAAGGACGGGGACGGCGTGGCGAGTATGTGGTCCAGATGCTGCCCGAGGACCTGATGGGCAGCGTATCCGAGCACGGACTCCGCTTCCGGTGTCCATGCCCTGACGTGCCCCTGCTCATCGAGCACGAGCAGGCCCTGAGCCGGTTGTGCCGTATGGCGATTGCCGTAGCGGCTCATGTCACCACCCACTCCGGTGAAGCACGCGCCTGCGTAGCACCAGTGTGCGCCACCGGGCGTGGCACAGCCACGACACGGTGCCCCGGGGGGAATCCCGCAGTGACGTGGGACATGCCGCCGAGCGGCGGGCCGGGAGCGGGTGTCAGGTGGCAGCGCCCGCCCACCGGCTGACGCCCCCCTGCGGCGCGACTAACCTGAGAGGGGGACGAGCCAGGGGACGAGGGGATCCCGTGGCACGCAGGCAGGGGGCCCGCGATGGAGCACTTCACCTGCCGGACCGTGGCGGATCTGGCCCTGCCGGGGCCCACGACGGGCCGCTTGACCATCCTGGCTCTCTACGGCGACGCCGATGCGGGCTCCGATCTGTACTCCGCCCTCCACGCGTCGGGACCCGCCCAGCTCGTCCTCGACCTCGGCGGCCTGCACCGGCTGTCCCCCACCGCGGCCGAGACCCTGTACCGGTTCGCCGCGTCCGCCGCCGCGCACGGCCGCCCGATGCTCCTCGTCGGCTGCCCGGCCGAGGTCGCGGCCGTCCTCGCGCGGGCACGGCCACCGGGTGTGTCCGGACACGAGCAGTTCCCGACGGTGTCCGAAGCGCTCGCGGCCGTCCTCGCCCGCACCCTCGTGAGCGCGGCGCCGTCCGGTGCCCGCCCGCCCCCGCTGGAACTGCGCCCGCACGTCCTGCTGTTGCGCCACGCACTGCTCGCCCGCGCCCTCGTCGGCCGTGCGCAGGGCATGCTCATGGAGCGCTACGGCCTGCGGGACGCCCGGGTGGCCGGCGCGCTGCTGTGGGCCGTCGCCCGGGAGCACCGGGCGGCTCCCCTCCGGCTGGCGGCGGCGATCATCCAGGCCCCCGCGCCGCGGCCCGGCGCGCGGTGGTTTCCCGGGCGGGGGCCCGCCGCCCGGCCGGCCGTCGGCTTCGTCACCGCGCCGGCCGACCGGCCGCTGCCGCTGCCGGTGTTCCTGGATGCGCTGCGCGACGCCGGCTGCGCGATCACGCACACGCACGCGGCCGGCGTCCAGCTCATCGATCCCAGCGACAACACGCTGTGGCTGGAGTCCAGTTGCGGTCTCCCGGCGGAGTTCGTGCGCTTCTTCGCGGTGACCGGCGACACCGGCACCTGCTGCGGGGAGGCCGCCCGCAAGAACGAGCGGATCGTCGTCGACGACGTCGCCTCATCCCCCTACTTCGACGAACCCTCCCGCGCCATGGTGCTCGCCGCGCACAGCCGCTCGGTGCAGAGCACCCCCGTCCCGGGTCCGGCCGGACGGCCGCAGGGCGTGCTCTCCACCCACCACGAGCGGCCGGGGCACGTCTTCACCGGGACCGAGCTCGGCGCGCTGGACGCCGTCGCCCGGGAGGCGGGGGCGTGGCTGGACTGGTACCGGACGACCACGCTGCTGGACGCGCTGGAGGATCTGCACCGGCGCGCTCGGGCCCGGTGACCGAACGGCCGGAGGCGGGCGCGGGAAAGGCCGGTGCGCACCCGGTGCACACCGGCCCCACGGGTCGTACGGTCGTACGACCCGTCAGCCGCACTGGCAGGTGCCGCCCGACTGGCATCCGCAGCCGCACCCGGAGCCGCAGCCGCACGCGGCGACCAGTGGCAGGCTCCTGATCTCGGCGGGCTGCTCGGTCTCGCGGTCCTGCGTGGGGTCGGGCGTGGTGCTGGGGGATTCGGCCATGGGTCCCTCCTAGACGCTGGGGCAGGGGTGCCCTCGCCCATTTCATGCCCGTTCCGCCCGGCGCATCAACGGCGCACGGAGGCGTCCGCGCTCCTGGCCGGCCCGCCGTGGCCCGGTTGCGCGCCCTCGGCTCCCGTCACGGCTGGATGTCCTGCTGGAGCTCGTCCGCGTGCTCGCCGGTGACCAGGTAGACCACGCGCTTGGCGACGGCCACGGCGTGGTCGGCGTATCGCTCGTAGTAGCGGCCGAGCAGGGTGACGTCGACGGCCGTCTCGATGCCGTGCTTCCAGCGCTCGTCGATCAGGTGCTGGAAGAGGGCGCGGTGCAGCAGGTCCATCTCGTCGTCGTCCTGCTCCAGCTGCAGGGCGAGGTCGACGTCCTTCGTGACGATCACCTCGGCGGCCTTGGCCATCAGGCGCTGCGCGAGCTGGCCCATCTCCAGGATGGTCGCGTGCAGGTCCTGCGGCACGGCCCGCTCGGGGAAGCGCAGCCGGGCCAGCTTCGCCACGTGCTGGGCCAGGTCGCCGGAGCGCTCCAGGTCGGCCGACATGCGCAGCGAGGTGACGACGATGCGCAGGTCCGTCGCCACCGGCTGCTGCCTGGCCAGCAGGGCTATGGCCCGGGCCTCCAGGTCGTGCTGGAGCTCGTCGACCTTCTGGTCCGCCTCGATCACGCTCTCGGCCAGCTTCAGGTCGGCGTCGAGGATGGCGGTGGTGGCGCGCCCGATCGCAGAGCCGACCAGCCGGGCCATCTCCACCAGACCATCGCCGATCGAGTCCAGTTCCTCGTGGTACGCGTCCCGCATCAGGCTTCCCTCTCATAGGTGTGCTTGGTCCCCACGCTCCCACGTTCCGTGGCGTACGCGTCCGTTTCCGCCACCCCGAATGAACCCGTGCCGGCTCCCAGGTGAACTCTGGGCGACGAGTGTCCGAGGTCGCACTCCGACGGCTGTGGTCATGTCGTACCCCATGCCTAACCTGGACGCATGGACGTGAACGCGGCGGTCGCCGCAGCGGCAGCGATCGCCGGGGTGCTCACCGGCGTCATCGCCATGCTGGCGCTCCGCTGGAGCGAACGCGACCAGAAGCGACCGACCAGGACCTCCCTGCACACCGATGCCGTGCTCCCGCCCGGCGTGGACACCGTCCTGTCGGTGCTGCGTTCCTCGGCCGTGGTCCTCGACGAGGGCGACGTCGTGGTCAAGGCCAGCTCCGCCGCCTACGCCCTCGGCCTGGTCCGCGGCGGCAGGCTCGCCGTCGACCCGATGCTGCAGATGGCCCGGGACACCCGACGCGACGGCGAGATACGCCAGGTCGAGCTGGACCTGCCCCGGCGCGGCACCGGCCGCGGAGAGGCCCTGGCCGTCTCCGCACGCGTGGCGCCGCTCGGCTCCCGCCTGGTCCTGCTGCTGGTCGAGGACCTGACCGAGGCCCGCCGCATCGAGGCCGTGCGCCGCGACTTCGTCGCGAACGTCAGCCACGAGCTCAAGACCCCGGTCGGCGCGCTCTCCCTGCTGTCCGAGGCCGTGATGGACGCCTCCGACGACCCCGCGGCCGTCCAGCGCTTCGCGGGCCGCATGCAGATCGAGGCCACGCGGCTGACCAACCTGGTCCAGGAGCTGATCGACCTCTCACGGGTCCAGAACGACGACCCGCTGGAGGACGCCGAGCCCGTCCGGGTCGACGAGCTGGTCGCCGAGGCCGTCGACCGCTGCCGCCACCAGGCGGGCACCAAGCAGATCACCATGGCCGCGGGGGGCACCGCCGACCTGCACGTCTGGGGCAACCGCGGCCAGCTGGCCGCCGCCCTCGGCAACCTGGTCGAGAACGCCGTCAACTACTCCCCGGCCCGCACCCGCGTCGGCATAGCCGCCCGCAGGGTCAGCGCCCCCGGCGGCGACATGATCGAGCTCGCCGTCACGGACCAGGGCATCGGCATCTCCGACAAGGACAAGGAGCGCATCTTCGAGCGCTTCTACCGCGTCGACCCGGCCCGCTCCCGGGACACCGGCGGCACCGGCCTGGGCCTGGCGATCGTCAAGCACGTGGTCGCCTCGCACGGCGGGGAGGTCACGGTCTGGAGCGCCGAGGGCCAGGGCTCCACCTTCACCCTGAGGCTGCCGGAGGCGGGCGCGGCCCGCGACCGCGCGCAGCAGCATCCGGACCTCGACGACGAGGCCGGCGAGTCATGCCCGTACGAACCGCTTCCCGCCCCGGAGGTCCTTCCGTGACCCGAGTGCTCGTCGTCGAGGACGAGGAGTCCTTCTCCGACGCCCTGTCGTACATGCTCCGCAAGGAGGGCTTCGAGGTCGCCGTGGCGGCCACCGGCCCCGACGGACTCGACGAGTTCGAGCGCAACGGCGCCGACCTCGTCCTCCTCGACCTGATGCTGCCGGGCCTGCCCGGCACCGAGGTGTGCCGCCAGCTGCGCGGCCGCTCCAACGTCCCCGTGATCATGGTGACCGCGAAGGACAGCGAGATCGACAAGGTCGTCGGCCTCGAGATAGGGGCCGACGACTACGTCACCAAGCCGTTCTCCACCCGTGAGCTGGTCGCGCGCATCCGCGCGGTGCTGCGCCGCCGCGGCGAGCCGGAGGAGGTCACCCCGGCCGCGCTGGAGGCCGGGCCGGTCCGCATGGACGTCGACCGCCACGTGGTCACCGTCGGCGGCACCAAGGTCGACCTGCCGCTGAAGGAGTTCGACCTGCTGGAGATGCTCCTGCGCAACGCCGGCCGCGTGCTGACCCGCATGCAGCTCATCGACCGTGTCTGGGGCGCCGACTACGTCGGTGACACCAAGACCCTCGACGTCCACGTCAAGCGCCTGCGCGCCAAGATCGAGCCGGACCCGGGCGCGCCCCGGTATCTGGTGACGGTGCGCGGCCTCGGCTACAAGTTCGAGCCGTAGACCGCGCGCACCCGCGGCACGGCGAAGGGCGGCACCCCAGAAGGGGCGCCGCCCTCACGCGTACGGCTGTTCGGCCGGTGCGTTCGCTCAGCGGCCGGCGGACGACTGCGACGCGGAGTCGCTCGGGGTCGCGCCCGTGCCGGCGTCCGCGCCTGTGCCGGCGTCCGCGCCCGTGGTGGCGCTCGCCGTCGCCGACGAGGTGGCCTTGTCCTTGCCGTGCTTGGCCGGCTTGGTGCTGGCGGAGGCGGTGGCGCCGGGGGCCGGGGAGGCGGTGGCCGCGCCGGTCGGGAGCTGGCTCGGGCCCCACTTGTCGAAGTAGCTGGTGGCCGGGACCACGAAGGCGGGCAGGGTCACGTCACCCGTCTTGCTGAAGGTGAAGGTGACCTGCTGGTTGTTGCCGTCCTGGACCGCCTCGCGGCCGCTGGGCAGCTCGGCGGAGGCGTTGCCCTTGCCGCCGAGGATCAGGGAGCCGTGGGCCGGGACGGTCAGGCTCTGGCCCTTGGCCGCGGTCAGCTTCACGGTCTCGCTGCTGCCGGGGATCCTGATCGACTGCAGGGTCTGGTCGGTGCCGCCCGCGTTGAACACGGTCGCGGAGATCACCGCCGGGCCCGTCGCCTTCAGGTCGGGCTGGGTGATGATCGTGGCGTTCTGGATCTTGATGTCGCCGACACTGGTCGCCGCGTTGTCCGGCTTGACCTGCAGTGTCTGCGAGTTGTTGCCGGCACCGCAGGCGGCGAGCGAGGCGATCGAGAAGACAATGGCGGAGGCGGCGAGGGCGCCGCGTCGAAGGCTGCTGCTCACGGCGGCGGCAACTCCTTGAACGCATGGGGGGCGGCTCCCTTATAAAGCCGCCCTAAGTGTCTGTCAGCGGGCTTAGGTTACCGAGCCGTTCCCGAGCGGCCGCACCCGACCCTCCCCCTGGCCCCCGCTTCCCACCGGGTGGGGGTACCACGGCCCACCCGTCACTCCCGTCACAGGCGACTCTGCAGCACATTGCCCCCACGCTCGTCCGTCATTCACATAACCCCGCGCAAAATCTCCGTGAAGGAATGCGCGAGGGCTCCGATATTGATCACGGACCACCCCGCCGGCGGCCGCTGATCAATTCCTGATTCGGCTCACATCCGCCTCCTGCCACCGAACGGAGTAGCGGAAGTCGCACTCCTGGAACCGGACAAACCCGGACGTTCATCCACTTGGAGTGGGGTCCGGAGGTGTGTAACGTACGCGTTTCACCTCGCCCGGAGAGCCCCTCCGACCTGCGAATACCTGGTTCCGCGCACCCCTCGAAGCACGTTCCGGTTGCGGTTGTCAAGCCCCGAGATATGCCCTGACCTGCGAAAACGCCATTCAGAAGACGCGGTTTCCGTGTTACCCTGGATAGCCACGGAAGGGGTACCTGTCACATGACGTTCAAGGTTGGCGACACCGTGGTCTATCCCCATCACGGGGCCGCGCTGATCGAGGCCATCGAAACTCGCCAGATCAAAGGCGTGGACAAGACCTACTTGGTGCTGAAGGTCGCCCAGGGTGACCTGACGGTGCGTGTGCCAGCGGACAATGCGGAGTTCGTCGGCGTGCGTGATGTGGTCGGTCAGGACGGGCTGGACCGGGTCTTCGAGGTGCTGCGCGCGCCGTACGCCGAGGAGCCCACGAACTGGTCGCGCCGGTACAAGGCAAACCTGGAGAAGCTCGCCTCCGGTGATGTCATCAAGGTCGCGGAAGTCGTGCGTGACCTGTGGCGCCGCGAGCGCGAGCGCGGACTGTCCGCGGGTGAGAAGCGCATGCTCGCCAAGGCCCGCCAGATCCTGGTGAGCGAGCTGGCTCTCGCGGAGAACACGAACGAGGACAAGGCCGAGGCCCTGCTCGACGAGGTGCTCGCCTCCTGACACGCCGTGGGCAGCGATCCCTCGCTTCCCGTGCGTCGCTCAGCACAGCCGAAATGCCGCGGTGCCCGATGACACTCCTGTCGCCGGGCGCTGCGGCACGTCTGTCCCCGCCGCGGTCGGTACAACGGAAAGCCCGAGAAGCCCCCCGATACTTGACGTGCCGGGCCCGGGCGGATGGCTCGACCAGGGTCACGGAAAGGGTCCGGTCAAGGCGTCGCGCCCGGCACTCCTCCAGGCCATACCCACCTAGGTCGAGCACACAAACCTGACAGGAACCGATGTCTGACGAATCGCGCCCCTCGCCTGCGCAGACTCCCGTCGCCGCCGTGATTCCCGCCGCCGGCCGGGGCGTACGCCTGGGCCCGGGCGCCCCCAAGGCGCTCCGCGCGCTGAACGGCACGCCCATGCTCATCCACGCGGTCCGTGCCCTCGCCGCGTCCCGCCACGTCTCCCTCGTGATCGTCGTCGCCCCGCCGGACGGCGCCGCCGAGGCCAAGTCCCTGCTGGACGCGCACGCGCTGCCCGAGCGGACCGACTTCCTGATCGTCCCCGGCGGGGACAGCCGGCAGGAATCCGTCCGGCTCGGCCTGGACGCCCTGCCGCCGGAGTACGGCATCGTCCTGGTCCACGACGCGGCCCGCCCGCTCGTCCCGGTCGACACGGTGGACGCGGTGATCGAGGCCGTACGCGACGGCGCGGCGGCGGTCGTCCCCGCGCTGCCGCTCGCCGACACCGTCAAGGAGGTCGAGCCCGCGGCCACGGCCGGCGACCCGGAGCCGGTCGTGGCCACGCCCGAGCGGTCCCGCCTGCGCGCCGTCCAGACGCCCCAGGGCTTCGACCGCGCGACCCTGGTCCGGGCGCACGAGACGGTCACCGAGAACGTCACCGACGACGCGAGCATGGTGGAGCAGCTGGGCCTGACGGTCGTCGCCGTCCCCGGCCACGAGGAAGCCTTCAAGGTCACTCGCCCCCTCGACCTGGTCCTCGCGGAGGCGGTCCTGGCCCGCAGGAGGCTCAACGATGGCTTCTGAGACACCGCTGCTGCCCCAGGTCGGGATCGGCACCGACATCCACGCCTTCGAGGAGGGCCGCGAACTGTGGTGCGCCGGCCTGCGGTGGGAGGGTGAGGGCCCGGGCCTGGCCGGCCACTCCGACGCCGACGTCGTGGCGCACGCCGCGTGCAACGCGCTCTTCTCCGCCGCCGGGCTCGGCGACCTGGGCCACCACTTCGGCACCGGCCGCCCCGAGTGGTCCGGCGCCTCGGGCGTCACCCTGCTCGCCGAGGCCGCGCGGATCGTCCGCGAGGCCGGCTTCACCGTCGGCAACATCGCCGTGCAGGTGGTCGGCCCCCGGCCGAAGATCGGCAAGCGTCGCGACGAGGCCCAGAAGATCCTCTCCGAGGCGGCCGGCGCACCCGTGTCCGTCTCCGGCGCCACCACCGACGGACTCGGCTTCCCGGGCCGTGAGGAGGGCCTGATGGCCGTGGCGACGGCACTCGTGGTGCGGGTGAACTGAGCGCGTGCGAGGGTACCCGGAGAGTCACCGTTGACCATGGCTTTCCGGAGGTACCCATGTCCGCCGCCCTGTCCGACCGGCTCAAGTCCCTGCTCGACGGCAAAGTGTTCATCGTCGTCGGCACCGTCCAGCCCGACGGAAGCCCGCAGATGTCGCCCGTGTGGGTGAAGCGCGACGGCGACGACCTCCTGTTCTCCACCACGGTCGACCGCCGTAAGAAGAAGAACCTGGACCGCGACCCCCGGGTGTCCGTCGTCGTCATGAACCCCGAACAGCCCTATGAGTACGCCGAGATCCGCGGCACCGCCACCATGACCACCGAGGGCGGCCAGGAACTCATCGACGAACTCAGCCTGAAGTACACCGGCAAGAAGTACGCGGAGTTCAACCCGGCCTCCGCGCAGGACGCCGAGCGGGTGGTCGTACGGATCTCGCCGCAGAAGGTCGTCGGGATGCTGTGAGCCTCCCGGGCCGGCGCAGGCGGTTCGCATGAACCGGCGCCCGATCGGTGGAGGGGGGCGTGCCCGCGAGATGTGCGCGACGTGCGGACGGAGCCCGGTGCCCCAGGTGCCCCCGGGCGCCGTGTGGCGCCCGGATCGGGGGGAAGGGGCGTGAGGCACTGCCTCGCGCCCACTACCCTGGAGTGGTGACCATTCGCCTGTACGACACCAGCGCCCGGCAGATCCGTGACTTCACCCCGCTCACGCCGGGCTGTGTCTCGATCTACCTGTGCGGCGCCACCGTGCAGGCGGCACCGCACATCGGGCACATCCGCTCGGGACTGAACTTCGACATCATGCGCCGCTGGTTCGCGTACCGCGGCTACGACGTCACCTTCATCCGCAACGTCACCGACATCGACGACAAGATCATCTCCAAGGCGGAGCAGCAGAACCGCCCCTGGTGGGCGATCGGGTACGAGAACGAGCGCGCCTTCGACGACGGCTACACCGCCCTCGGCTGCCTGCCCCCGACCTACGAGCCGCGCGCCACCGGGCACGTGCCCGAGATGGTCGAGATGATGCGCGCCCTCATCGAGAGCGGCCACGCCTACGAGGCCGACGGCAGCGTCTACTTCGACGTCCGCTCCTGGCCGTCCTACCTCGAGCTGTCCAAGCAGGACCTCGACGAGATGCGCCAGCCCGCCGAGGAGGGCATCAGCGGCAAGCGCGACCCGCGCGACTTCGCCATGTGGAAGGCAGCCAAGCCCGGCGAGCCCGACTGGGAGACCCCGTGGGGCCGCGGCCGCCCCGGCTGGCACCTGGAGTGCTCGGCGATGGCCCACAAGTACCTGGGCTCCGCCTTCGACATCCACGGCGGCGGCCTGGACCTGGTCTTCCCGCACCACGAGAACGAGATCGCCCAGGCCAAGGCCTACGGCGACGACTTCGCCCGGTACTGGGTGCACAACGCCTGGGTCACCATGAGCGGCGAGAAGATGTCGAAGTCGCTCGGCAACTCCGTGCTGGTCTCCGAGATGGTCAAGCAGTGGCGCCCGATCGTGCTGCGCTACTACCTGGGCACCCCGCACTACCGCTCGACCATCGAGTACAGCGAGGAAGCCCTGCGCGAGGCCGAGTCCGCGTTCGCCCGGATCGAGGGCTTCATCCAGCGCGTGGCGGAGAAGGCCGGAGGCGCCGTCGAGCCCGCCGCCGAGGTCCCGCCCGCCTTCGCCGAGGCGATGGACGACGACTTGGGCGTGCCCCAGGCCCTCGCCGTCGTGCACACCACCGTCCGGCAGGGCAACAGCGCCCTGGCCGCCGACGACAAGGAGGCCGCCGTCGCCCGGCTCGCCGAGGTGCGGGCCATGCTCGGCGTCCTCGGCCTCGACCCGCTCGACCCGCACTGGGCCGGCGAGACCGACCGGGGCGAGGATCTGCACGGCGTCGTCGACAGCCTCGTACGCCTCGTCCTCGACCAGCGCGAGTCCGCCCGCGCCCGCAAGGACTGGGCCACCGCCGACGCCATCCGCGACCAGCTCAGCCAGGCGGGCCTCGTCATCGAGGACAGCCCGCAGGGACCGCGCTGGACCCTCGGGTCCCGGTAGCCCCGGCCCTTGATCGATTGTGCCGCCCGGCCCTCCGGGCGGCACACTGCAAAAGACGTACGCACACTTTTTCGCCCGAGAACCCCAAGAACCCCAAGAACTCCAAGAACCCCGAGAACGCAGAGAACAGGTAGGTCATGGCCGCGAACAACCGCCGCATGTCCGGCAAGAAGGGCGCGCAGGTCGGCAGCGGCGGCAAGCGGCGCCGGGGCCTGGAGGGCAAGGGTCCGACCCCGCCCGCCGAGATGCGCAAGGGCCACGCCAAGCAGCGCGCCGCCGCCGCCAAGACCCGCCGCGCCCAGGGCCGCACGCCGCGCCGCGGCAGCGGCAGGTCCACCTCCGAACTGGTCGTCGGCCGCAACCCGGTCGTGGAGGCGCTGCGCGAGGGCGTCCCCGCCTCCACCCTCTACGTACAGCAGTTCATCGACAACGACGAGCGCGTCCGCGAGGCCCTCCAGCTCGCCGCCGAGCGCGGCGGCATCAACCTCATGGAGGCCCCGCGCCCCGAGCTGGACCGCATGACCAACGGCCTCAACCACCAGGGCCTGGTCCTCCAGGTCCCGCCGTACGAGTACGCGCACCCCGAGGACCTACTCGACGCCGCCGCCGACGAGGGCCAGGACCCGCTGGTCGTCGCCCTCGACGGCGTCACCGACCCGCGCAACCTCGGCGCGGTCGTCCGCTCCGTGTCCGCCTTCGGCGGCCACGGCGTCGTCGTGCCCGAGCGCCGCTCGGCCGGCATGACCGCCGGCGCCTGGAAGACCTCCGCCGGCACCGCCGCGCGCACCCCGGTCGCCCGCGCCACCAACCTCACCCGCACCCTCGAGGCCTACAAGAAGGCCGGCCTCACGGTCGTCGGCCTCGCGGCGGACGGCGAGGCCGCACTCGGCGACCTCGAAGCCCTGGACGGCCCGGTCGTCATCGTCGTCGGCAGCGAGGGCAAGGGCCTGTCCCGTCTGGTGGGCGAGACCTGCGACGTCCGGGTGCGCATCCCCATGCCGGGCGGCGCCGAGTCCCTCAACGCCGGTGTCGCCGCGGGCATCGTGCTCTACGAGGCGGCCCGCAGGCGCAGCTGACCACACGCCACGCCGACCGGATGGAACGCCTGTCCGGAATCTCACCCGTGCGGGCTAATTTCGGCGTCCATACGGCGCTCCGCGCTGCTTTGACGCGGTCCGGACACATCCGCCCGCCGAAGGCAGTGTCCTAACTCCGCGTCACTCGGTTAGATGCGTGTGGACACCAGAACACCCCGCACACCCACGGGGGACCGCTCGTCGGGATACGACGACGCTCCCGCGCTGAGCATGGTGAAGGTGCCGAGCGATCCGGCGCAGGTCATCGTCAATCACGCCAGCTTCCGCGTACAGCTGGGCGCGGCGGCGAGGCGCACCCAATCCCCGCGGATCGCACGGCACCTGAGCGCCACCTACGACGCCGCCCGGTCGCCCGTCGTCGGCACCGCGGGCCGGACGGGCGCCACCGCCGGACGCCGCCGCCCCGTCGTCTGGAGCGGCAGGTCCGCCCCCGACGACACCGGCGCCCACCGGCTCCTGCAGGCCGTACGGGGCAGCAGCGTCCGCCACGCCGACGACTCCGGCGTCACCCAGGTCATCCCCCGCGTCGGCACCACCGGCCACGCCGACTCCTACGACGCACTCGACCAGACCGTCGAGACCCCCGTCGTCGGCCACCAGCGCACAGCCGCCGACGGCACCCGCCTGCTCCCGCACGTGCGCACCGTGACCGGCGCCTACGACGACGAACCCCCCTACCGCGACACCGACTTCGAGCCCTACGACACCTACGACGACCCCGCGGACCCAGACCGCGACACCGCGCGCCCCGCCCGGCGCCACGGCGACGACCCCGCCCGGCACGCCTACTACCCCGGCCGCCGGATGAACCTCGGCGTCGTCATCCTCCCGCTGCGCGTCTTCCTCGGCTTCATCTCCATCTACGCCGGCATGGGCAAGCTGTGCGACCCCGTCTACTTCGACGGCGGCAAACGCGGCTCCATGGTCAAGTGGCTCAACACGCTGCACCCCTGGGCCGTCGCCGAACCGCTGCGCCAGTTCGCCCTGCACCACCCGGTCGGCTCCGGCCTCGTCATCGCCTTCCTCCAGGTCGTCGTCGGCGTCCTCACCATCCTCGGCTGCTGGCAGCGCGTCGCCGCCGTCGTCGGCGCCCTGCTCTCCGCCGCCCTGATCGTCACCGTCAGCTGGAAGACGGTCCCCGCCTACGACGCCCCCGACATCATCTACCTGGCCGCCTGGTCGCCGCTGATCATCGCCGGCGCACCCGTCTACTCCGTCGACGGCCGCCTCGCCGGCAGCGCCTGGCGCCGCCTCGGCCCCCGCTCCGACATCTGGGAACTGCGCCGCTATGTCCTGCGCCGCGGCGCCCTCATCACCGCGGTCACCGTCGGCCTCACCCTGCTCGTCGGATCCCTGCTCGGCGGCGCCGTCCGTGACTCCAGCCGGGTCGTCGTCCCCGGCCCCGGCGAGGCCCCCCGCAACAACCTCCCCGGCTCCCCGCTCCCGCAGCAGTCCGGCACCCGGCACAAGCACACCCCCTCGGCCTCCACCTCGCCCTCCGGCGGCGCCACGGCCGGCGCCAGCCCCTCCGGCGCGGCCACCACCCCGGGCGCCACCCACAGCGTGGGCGGCACCATCACCCCGAGCCAGACCCAGGGCACCACGGGCCGGATCCCGCCCCGCCACTCCTCCCCGACGGGCGGCGCCCCCAGCACCAGCGCCGGTCCCACCAGCACGGGCGGCTCCGGCAGCTCCGGCGGCGGCTCGTCCACCGGCGGCACCGGCAGCTCCGGCGGCACCTCCTCCTCCGGCCAGCCCGGCCTGGTCGGCGGCCTGCTGGGCTGACCGAGCCAGGACACCGAAGGCCCCGCACCGCTTGGGTTCTAACGGTCCTCGCAACACCCGCGATCTGTGGGAGTTGCGAGGACCGTGGCCGTTGGACGCGATGATCTTGTGGGGTTGCGGGGCCTTCTCGGTGCGGGTCGTGCGGACCGTCAGCGGCCGAGCGCCGCCAGCTCCTTCGCCGCCTCGGTCAGATCCTTGGCCGTGTCGATGGCCCGCCAGTAGGCGCCCTGCGGAATCGGGAAGCCGGCGAGCTTCCGCTCCCGCGCGAGCCCCGGGAACGTGGTCCGCTCGTGATCCCCGCGCTCGGGAAGCATCGCGTGGAACTCCGGCGAGAAGACGTACACACCGGCGTTGATCTCGAACGTCGACGGCGGAGCCTCGATGAAGTCGGTGATGTGCCCGAACCCGTCGGTCTGCACCGCGCCCCAGGGAATCCGCGGACGCGCCAGCGCCAGGGTCGCGACGGCGTCCCGCTCGGTGTGGAAGTCGGCCATGTCCCGCAGCGAGAAACGGGTCCAGATGTCCCCGTTGGTGGCGTACCACGCGCTGTCGGGGCGGGGGAGATGCGCGGCGGCGTACTTCAGGCCGCCGCCGCGGCCGAGAGGCTCCGTCTCCACGACGGTCTTGACGGAGAGGGGCAGATCGGCAGAGGCCAGCCACTTCTGCAGAACCTCGGCGAGGTGGCCACAGGAGACCACCACGTCCGTCACACCCTCCTCGGCGAGCCAGGCCAGCTGGTGGCCGATGATCGGAGTGCCCGTGCCGGGAATCTCGACCATCGGCTTGGGCCGGTCGTCGGTGTACGGACGCAACCGGGACCCCTGGCCACCGGCCAGGATCACGGCTTGAGTGGGGCGCGACGCGGCGTTCGGATCGGTCATGACCGCACTGTACGTGGCGCCCCGTCGGGCGACGCCGGCCGAGGCGGGCACGGGGGAAGCCGTGACCGGCTTCCCGGCCCGTCGCCGGCCGGCCGCCGGGTCAGCTGTGCGCGGCCAGCACGCCCGAGGCGAAGGCGGTGTCGCACACCGGCCGGGCGTACGACTGCGCGCGCGGGGCGCCGTAGATGCGCACCGCGGCCCTGCCCAGCGCGCGGGCGATGGAGGAGCAGTGCCGGGCCAGCGACGGGTGCCCGTTGACGGCCTGCTGGAGGTGGGTGAGGACCACGCCCGGGTTCTTGTCCTGCAGCTCGCTCATCAGCTGGTCGCGCAGCACGTCCTCCGGGGCGCGGGCGACCGACTTGGCGGACACCTCCGCGGAGGTGACGTCCGTGGCGGTGAGCACCGAGCTGGAGGGGCCTCCCGTCCAGTTGACCCGGGTGACCGCGAGGGTCCCGGAGAGCACCAGGAAGACGGGCAGAACAAGGGCGAGGGTGCGGCCGACCCGGCGGGCAGGGCCCCGGTGGCTGCGTCGCGTCTGTGCGGTGATGGAGTGCTTCACGCGTGTGAGGGTAGCGCCCGGTAGTGATTTGGAGACATTCCGTCACCCTTATGGGGGATGAGACGGCGCACGTTTCCGGGTAGGGGGTTGACGGCGTCCGCCCGGAATGGCCCTCTGCCGGGGTATCCGCCGACCTCGCCCGGACAACGACGGAGGGCCCCGCGGCAGACCGCGGGGCCCTCTCGGTGTCCGGATCAGTCGGACAGACGCTCACCGGAGGACGTCGAGAACACGTGGGTCTCGCCCGGCCGCGGCACGACGTGCAGCGTGGAGCCCTTCTCCGGAACCTGGCGGCCGTTGACCCGGACCACCAGGTCCTTCAGCTCGCCGCCGACCTCGGCGCTGCCGTACACGTAGCCGTCGGCGCCCAGCTCCTCCACGACGTTCACGGAGATCGCCAGACCGGCCGGCGCGTCGGCGCTGTCCTTGGACAGGGACGCCGCGGCGCCGCCGTTGTGCTCGACCACGTCGAAGTGCTCGGGGCGCACACCCACGGTCACCGTGCGGTCACCCTTGTCGGTGGCGGCCTTCAGGGCGTCGCGGTTGACGGGCACGACGCTGTTGCCGAACTTCACACCGCCGTCGGTGATGGGGACCTCGACCAGGTTCATCGCGGGGGAGCCGATGAAGCCGGCGACGAACAGGTTCGCGGGCTTGTCGTACATGTTGCGCGGCGAGTCGACCTGCTGGAGGAGGCCGTCCTTGAGCACGGCCACCCGGTCGCCCATCGTCATGGCCTCGACCTGGTCGTGGGTGACGTAGACGGTGGTGATGCCGAGACGGCGCTGCAGGCTGGCGATCTGCGTACGGGTGGACACACGCAGCTTGGCGTCCAGGTTGGACAGCGGCTCGTCCATGAGGAAGACCTGCGGCTCGCGCACGATCGCGCGGCCCATGGCGACACGCTGGCGCTGACCGCCGGAGAGCGCCTTCGGCTTGCGGTCCAGGTACTCGGTGAGGTCGAGGATCTTCGCGGCCTCCTCGACCTTCTGCCGGATCTCCGCCTTGTTCACGCCGGCGATCTTGAGCGCGAAGCCCATGTTGTCGGCGACCGTCATGTGCGGGTACAGGGCGTAGTTCTGGAACACCATGGCGATGTCCCGGTCCTTGGGCGGCAGATGCGTGACGTCGCGGTCACCGATGCGGATGGCGCCGGCGTTGACGTCCTCGAGCCCCGCGAGCATCCGCAGCGAGGTGGACTTTCCGCAACCCGACGGGCCGACCAGGACGAGGAACTCGCCGTCCTCGATCGCGATGTCGAGACCGTCGACGGCGGGCTTGGTGGAACCCGGGTAGATCCGGGTCGCCTTGTCGAACGTGACTGTGGCCATGGTGAATGGGCCCCCTTCTACCGGCAGGAACGTGCCGGACGATCCGTTGTAGGAAGGTGGTGGTGTAGTCCACCGGAGTGAACCGGCTCATGACGGTACCCGGCGTTCACCGGATCTGTCAGCACCTGGACCCCTGTGAACTTCGCGGAAACTTTCGACGGGGCAGAGCATCGCACTTTTGACCTCGCGCAAGGCTTCCTGCTTCACCGCCCATGGCCGACCGCCTGCAGCCCTGTCGAACTGCATCCGGCCGGTCTTGCGTGGACTCCACAGGCATGACGGCCGACGGCCCATCGGGCCGCAGCACGCCGGCCCTCGTGTGCGGCCGGCGGACACCCCTCCAGTTCCGGCGCCCGGATCACCGGCGGCGTCTTCTGTCCCGGGGGAGTGCGGCCGCGACCAGCCAGTAGAGCCGCATCCCTTCGTCGCTGTACCGTCGTCCAGCGTGACGAGCGAGGCCAGCCCGAGATCCACTCCCACGGCCTTCGGTTCCCGGGAACCGGGCACGAACAGGGTGGGCAGCGGCGCCATCCGCTCCTCCACGAGCGCGGACACGAAGTACGGGCCGCCCTGTCCCGCGTCACCGACAACCGCACAGGAACCGTCCCGGCGGGCGACGCCCGCGACCAGCGCGCGGTGCCGCCTTCCGCGCCTGGTGCTTCCGGCGGTCACCGATGCCAAGGACCTCGCGCTTGAGACGCCCGGCCGCCAGGTCCCCCATGCTTCCCCCTCGACGATCCGATCTTCGGAACAGCACGTCAGACCGATCAACGAACGGGTGCGCGGATGGTTACGGACGGATGTGCGCGGCGGCCGTGCGGCTGCCCCGGGGTGTCCAGCCCCGCGGCACCCCTCGTGCGATCCGTGGCCAGTGATCTTCGCCGGGGCCATCGGGGTTACCTGAACGGACGGACCAGGGGCACCTCGCGCGCGTCGACGAACTCGAGCCGCCCACCGGCGGCGTCGCCGGCTGCGCACCTGCGCGACGTGACCCATGAGTGGCGAACTTCGTGGCTTGGAGAAACGGGCTCTGTGTACAGTGGAGCAGCCTTCGCGTGCTGCGTTGCGGTGCGCGATGCCTCCTTAGCTCAGCTGGCCAGAGCGGGGCCCTTGTAAGGCCTAGGTCGTCGGTTCGAATCCGACAGGGGGCTCGACAGGGGATTCGAACACAGGGCCACCCGCGTCGGTGACGCGGGTGGCCCTCTGGTTTTCGCGGGTCGTCATCTGCGCAGCACCCTTGTCACGACTTCCCGCAGTACCGCCACCGGGTCCGGGGCGGCGTGGGAGGCGCGCCAGGCCACGAAGCCGTCGGGGCGGACGAGGACGGCTCCGTCGGCGGTGACGCCGTGGAGCCGGGCCCAGTCGTGGCCGTCGCCGTCGTAGCCGAGGTCGGCGTCGGCGCCGGGGCCGATGCGGTAGGCGTCGAGGCGTACGCCGTCCGTCGCGGCGATGCGCCGGGCGGCGTCGTGCCAGCCGGCGTCGTCGGGGGCGTCGGTGAGCAGGACGAGGGAGCGCTCGTAGAGGTCGAGGGTGGACAGGCGGCGGCCGGCCTGGCGCAGCCACAGGTGGGGGGCGCGGGTGCCGGGCCGTCCGGTGAGGTCGAGGTGGTCGGGGACGACGGGGGCGGTGGGGTCGGTGCCGAGGACGGCGCCGCTCGGGTAGTGGTAGCCGAGGACGACGTTGAGGATGCCGCCGCGTTTGGCGCCGCCGACGCCGGGGGCGGGGGCGAAGCCGGGGTGGCTGTGTTCGACGGAGCGGGCGGAGGCGCGGGCGCTGGTGGCGAGGGCGACGGGGCGGCGCTCGGTGTCGTAGGTGTCGAGGAGGGCGGGGGCGGCCCAGCCGTCGAGGACGGCGGCGAGTTTCCAGGCGAGGTTGTGGGCGTCCTGGATGCCGGTGTTGGAGCCGAAGGCGCCGGTGGGTGACATCTCGTGGGCGGAGTCTCCGGCGAGGAAGACGCGGCCGGTGCTGTAGTGGTCGGCCACTCGTTCGGCGGCGCGCCAGGAGGCCATGCCGGTGATGTGGACGTCGAGGCCGGGGACTCCGACGGCCTGTGCGATGTGCCGTTGGAGGCGTTCCTCGGTGAACTCGTCGAGGGATTCGCCGCGTTCGGGGTGCCAGGGGGCGTGGAAGACCCAGTGTTCCTTGTTGTCGACGGGCAGGAGGGCGCCGTCGGCGTCGGGGTGGGTGAGGTAGCAGCAGATGAACCGGCGGTCGCCGACGACTTCGGCGAGTTGGGTGGAGCGGAAGGTGACGCTGACGTTGGCGAAGAGGTCGCCGGGCCCGCTCTGGCCGATGCCGAGGGCGCGGCGGACGGGGCTGCGGGGGCCGTCGGCGGCGACGAGGTAGTTCGCCCGGACGGTGTAGCGCCGGCCGGTGGTGCGGTCGTGGACGACTGCGGTGACTCCTTCGGGGTCCTGTTCGAAGGATTCCATCTCGTGGTGGTAGCGCAGGTCGCCGCCGAGTTCGCGGGCGTTGTGCAGGAGGACGGGTTCGAGGTCGTTCTGGCTGCACAGGCACCAGGCGGTGGGGCTGAACTTGCGCAGGCCGCCGCCCGGGTCGATCTCCTTGAACAGCCATTCGCCGGCGTCGCCGACGAGGGTCGGGGTCTGCAGGATGCCGTGGTTGTCGGCGAGGAGCGAGGCCGCGGTCTTGATGTCCGGTTCGATGCCGGCGACCCGGAAGAGCTCCATGGTGCGGACGTTGTTGCCGCGTCCGCGGGGGTGGATGGAGGTTCCGGAGTGCCGCTCGACGAGCAGGTGGCGCACGCCGAGTCGGCCGAGGAACAGGGACGTGGACAGGCCCACGAGTGAGCCGCCCACGATGAGGACGGGTACGCGGTGGTCGGCTTTGTGATGCATCGGGTTCTCCAGGGGCAGGGTGCGTGGGGGCTCCTGTGAGTTTCATGCCCGATGCAAGGTGTTTTGGGCCCGTTTGCGCGCCGGATCACCCGCGTGGTTCCTACGAGTCGCGGGGTTTCGGCCATCGGCACAGGATCAAGGAGCGCTGACGTCGCGTCACGGCGGCGAGCGCCGTGACCGAGCCCCCTCGCCAAGGAGTGACCGCAGGATGACCACTACGTCTGAACGTCTTTCAGAAACGGCACGCGAGGTGTCGAAGCGTGTCTCCCAGTCCGTGTTCGACGGCTCCCGGCTCCGGGTCGTCCTGCTGGTCGACGTCTACGACGGTGCGCAGCAGCAGTTCCTGGAGGCGTATGAGCAGTTGTGCAACCAGGTTGCGTCGGTGCCGGGCCATGTCAGCGACCAACTCTGCCAGTCCATCGAGAATCCATCCCAATGGCTCATCACGAGCGAGTGGGAGAGTGCGCCGCCGTTCCTCACATGGGTGAACAGCGAGGAGCACGTGCGGATGGTGGAGCCGCTGCACTCGTGTGTGCGGGACACCCGTTCGCTGCGTTTCCACATCGTCCGGGAGACGGGTGCCGCGCAGGCCGCGATGTCGGGCGGGCGCCGGCTGCAGTCGCAGCCGCGGATCGGTGACGGTGTGATCCGGCACGCGCTGACCTTCACGGTGAAGCCGGGCACGGAGGAGAAGGTCGCCAAGATCCTCGCGGACTACCGGTCGCCCGAGGCGCGGGTGGACGAGACGACGCGGCTGTGCCGGACGTCGCTGTTCATGCACGGCAACCGGGTGGTGCGGGCGATCGAGGTGCGCGGGGACCTGCTGGCGGCGCTGCGGCACGTGGCCCGGCAGCCGGAGATCCGGGCGGTCGAGGAGGCCATCAACCCGTATCTGGAGCAGGACCGGGATCTGGACGACCAGGAGTCGGCGCGGTCGTTCTTCACCCGGGCGGCGCTGCCGGCGGTGCATCACGTGCTGGTGGACGACCGGCCGGAGGGGACGCGGCAGGCGCTGTACTACCCGGCGCGGCCGGGCTGCGGGATGAAGCTGGCCGAGCTGCTGGCGCGGCACGACTCGGCGGCCGTGGACGATCCGGCCGCCTCGGTGCTGCGCAGCACGGTCTTCGAGCGCGAGGACGTGGTGGTGCGGCTGGTGGATCTGCGTGAGGGCCGGGACGCGGAGCCGTTGCCGCGGGATGCCGGGCAGGCCGCCGCGGTGCGGGAGCTGCTCGCGGGTGAGGCCGTCCGGATGGCGCTGATCACCGACCGTCGTTCGCCCGGGGCCTGAGCGCGGTCTCCCGGCCCGTCCAAGTTTCCTGGCCCGTCCAAGAAGCCCGATCACATCCATCGGAGGAATGTCGTGATCAAAACTCGTCCGAGAATCGTGGACCTCAGTGAGGTCGAGCCCAACACCCGGCGCGGCGGTGATCTGCGCGCCATGCTCACTCCGGCCACGGTCGGCTCGACCAGCGGCTTCATGGGTGTGGCCATCGTGCAGCCCGGTGACCGCATCGGTGAGCACTACCACCCGTACTCCGAGGAGTTCGTGTACGTCGTCTGCGGTCGGCTGGAGGTGGACCTGGACGGCGAACCGCATCCGCTGCGGCCGGAGCAGGGGCTGATGATCCCGGTGAACATGCGGCACCGGTTCCGCAACGTGGGTGACGTGGAGGCGCGGATCGTCTTCCACCTGGGTCCGCTGGCGCCGCGGCCGCAGCTGGGCCATGTGGACACCGAGGAGACGTCGGTCATCGGGGCGGCCGCGGTGGTGACGGAGCCGGCCGGCGCCGATGGGGGAGGGGTCCGGTCATGAGCCGGCGCGTGGCGGTGACCGGCATAGGCATCGTGGCTCCGGGTGGGATCGGCGTTCCGGCTTTCTGGGATCTGCTCGCCCGCGGCCGGACCGCGACGCGGGGCATCACGTTCTTCGACCCGGCCGGGCTGCGGTCGCGGATAGCGGCGGAGTGCGATTTCGACCCGGCGGCGCACGGTCTGGATGCGGAGCAGGTGTCCCGGGCGGACCGGTACATACAGTTCGCCCTGGTCGCCGGTGAGGAGGCGGTCCGGGACTCGGGGCTGGACCTGGCTCAGGAGGATCCGTGGCGGGTCGGGGTGTCGGTCGGCACCGCGGTCGGCGGCACGACCCGGCTGGAGCACGACTACGTGCTGGTCAGCCATCGGGGTCAGCGCTGGGACGTGGACCACGCGGAGGCGGAGCCGCAGCTGCACCGGGCGTTTTCGCCGAGCACGGTGGCCTCCGCGGTGGCGGAACGTTTCGGCGCACAGGGTCCGGTGCAGACCGTGTCCACCGGCTGCACGTCCGGCCTGGACGCGGTCGGGTACGCCTTCCACACCGTGCAGGAGGGCCGGGCCGACATCTGCATAGCCGGTGCGTCGGACTCGCCGATCTCCCCGATCACCATGGCGTGCTTCGACGCGATCAAGGCCACGTCCCCGAACAACGACGACCCCGAGCACGCATCGAGGCCCTTCGACAACAACCGTGACGGCTTCGTCATGGGCGAGGGCGGCGCGGTGCTCGTCCTGGAGGAGCTGGAGCACGCGCGGGCCCGCGGGGCGCACGTCTACTGCGAGTTCGGCGGCTACGCCACCTTCGGCAACGCCTACCACATGACCGGTCTGACCAAGGAGGGCCTGGAGATGGCACGTGCCATATCGTCCGCCCTCAACCAGGCCCGGCTGGACCCGACGGCGATCGACTACGTCAACGCGCACGGCTCCGGCACCCGGCAGAACGACCGCCACGAGACGGCGGCCGTGAAGAGGGCGCTCGGCCAGCACGCCTACGACACCCCGATGAGCTCCATCAAGTCCATGGTGGGGCACTCCCTCGGGGCGATCGGCGCCATAGAACTGGTGGCCTGCGTGCTGGCCCTGGCCAAGCAGGTCGTACCGCCGACCGCGAACTACGAGATTCCCGACCCCGAGTGCGACCTGGACTACGTCCCGCGTGTCGCCCGCGAGCGGAAGCTGAGCAGCGTGCTGTCCGTGGGCAGCGGGTTCGGCGGCTTCCAGTCCGCGGTGATCCTGACCCGGCCGAGGGAGTGAGGACACGATGAGCGAACCGCAGGACCGGCGCGCGGCCGTCACCGGCATCGGGGTGATCGCGCCCAACGGCACCACCACCGACGCCTTCTGGAAGGCGACCCAGGAGGGCGTCAGCGTCCTCGACCGGGTCACCCGCGAGGGCTGCGAGCACCTTCCGCTGAAGGTGGCCGGCGAGGTCCGCGCCTTCGACCCGGCGGCGGCGATCGAGGAGCGCTTCCTCGTCCAGACCGACCGGTTCACGCACTACGCCATGGCGGCGGCGGACCTCGCGCTGGACGACGCCCGGCTCCGGCTGGCCGACACCCCCGACGCGCCGTACTCCATCGGCGTGGTCACCGCGGCCGGCTCCGGCGGCGGCGAGTTCGGCCAGCGCGAACTGCAGCGGCTGTGGGGCAAGGGCAGCCGGTTCGTCGGGCCGTACCAGTCGATCGCCTGGTTCTACGCCGCGAGCACGGGCCAGGTCTCCATCCGCCGCGGCTTCAAGGGCCCCTGCTCGGTCGTCGCCTCCGACGAGGCCGGCGGTCTGGACGCCCTCGCGCACGCGGCCCGGGCGGTGCGGCGGGGGACCGACGCGATCGTGGCCGGCTCCACCGAGGCGCCCCTCGCGCCGTACTCGATGGTCTGCCAGCTCGGCTACGACGAGCTGAGCCGCGAGGAGGACCCCTCCCGGGCGTACCGGCCGTTCACGGACGGAGCGTGCGGGTTCGTGCCGGCCGAGGGCGGCGCGATGCTCGTGGTCGAGGCGGCGGGCCCGGCGCGTGAGCGCGGCGTCGAGGTCCGCGCCGTCGTCGCGGGGCACGGGGCCACCTTCACCGGCGCCTCCCGCTGGGCGGAGTCCCGCGAGGGCCTCGCCCAGGCGATCCGGCTGGCCCTGCAGGAGGCGTGCTGCGCACCGGAGGAGGTCGACGTCGTCTTCGTCGACGCCCTCGGGGTACCGGAGGCGGACCGGGCCGAGGCGCTGGCGCTGGCCGACGCCCTCGGCGAGCACGGCACCCGGGTGCCGGTCACCGCACCGAAGACCGGGACCGGGCGCGGCTACTGCGCGGCCCCCGTGCTGGACACCGCCTCGGCGGTGCTCTCGATGGAGCACGGACTGATCCCGCCGACACCGAACGTCTTCGACGTCTGCCACGACCTCGACCTCGTGACCGGCGGTGCCCGGGTCGCCGAGGTGCGCACCGCGCTGATCCTCAGCCGCGGGCTCATGGGGTCGAACTCGGCGCTGGTGCTGCGACGCGGCGCCGGCGAGTGAGCCCGCGGGGCCGGCCCTGGCGTCCCGCGGGCGAACGACCGAAACAGCTGTGAACACAGCAAAGGAGGAAGGCACATGTCCCAGATCACCGTGGAAGAACTCGCCGCGCTCATGAAGAAGGCTGCCGGAGTCACCGTCAGCCCGCGCCAGCTCGAGGAGAAGCCCGACACCGGCTTCGACGTCCTCGGCGTCGACTCGCTGGGCCTGCTCGGCATCGTCGGCGAGCTGGAGAACGAGCACGGCACCGCGATGCCGGTCGACGCCGAGCGCTGCAAGACGCCCCAGCAGTTCCTCAACCTCGTCAACAGCACTTTGATGGCAGGAGCCTGACATGGCAGGACACACCCAGAACGAGATCACCATCGCCGCCCCGCTGGACCTGGTCTGGGACATGACCAACGACCTGGAGCGATGGCCCCAGCTGTTCAGCGAATACGCGTCGGTGGAGGTGCTGAAGCGGGAGGGGAACAAGACGACCTTCCGGCTCACCATGCACCCGGACGACAACGGCACCGTCTGGAGCTGGGTCTCCGAGCGCGAGCCGGACCGCGACAGCCTCACCGTCACGGCGCGCCGGGTGGAGACCGGGCCCTTCGCCCACATGAACATCCACTGGCGCTACGAGGAGGTCCCGGCCGGCACCCGGATGGTGTGGACCCAGGACTTCGAGATGAAGCCGGACGCCCCGGTCGACGACGACTGGATGACCGACAACATCAACAAGAACTCCAAGGTCCAGATGGCGCTGATCCGCGACAAGATCGAGAAGGCCGCCGCCGGGCAGCGGACCGCGCCGGCGCTCGCGGACTGAGCCGGACGAGACGGGACGAGAGGACGACACGTGACGCACCAGGCCCTGATCGTCGCCCGGATGGCGCCGGGCTCCGCCCCCGACATCGCCAAGGTGTTCGAGGAGTCCGACCGCGGGGAGCTGCCCCACCTCGTCGGGGTCACCCGGCGCAGCCTCTTCCAGTTCGGCGACGAACTGTACCTGCACCTCATCGAGTCCGAGCGGGAGCCCGGGCCCGCCATCGCCAAGGTGACGGAGCACCCCGAGTTCCGGTCCGTCAGCGAGCGTCTGTCGGCGTACGTCAGCGCGTACGACCCCGAGACCTGGCGGTCGCCCAAGGACGCCATGGCCCGCCGCTTCTACCTGTGGGAGCGTGACTGACACCCGTACGACCTCGCGTACGCTACCGGCCGCCGGGCCCGCTTCCTCGCGGGCCCGGCGGCCGGTTGTCGTGCCGCTGTCAGGCGGGCACGTGGCAGTCGAACGCGTCCAGGTACGGGTTGACCGGACGGGTGTCGTCCACGACGAGGCCGGCCGCGGTGAGCCGGCTCACCATGCTGTCGGTGGTGTGCTTGGCGCCGCCGACGTTGAGGAGCAGCATCAGGTCCATCGCCGTGCTGAACCGCATCGACGGGGTGTCGTCGACGAGGTTCTCGATGACCACGACCCGGGTTCCGGGGCCGCCCGCCCGGACGACGTTGCGCAGGGTGCGCGCCGTGCTCTCGTCGTCCCACTCCAGGATGTTCTTGATGATGTAGACGTCGGCCCGGACCGGGACCGCCTCCCGGACGTCGCCGGGCACGATCCGCGCGCGGCCGGCGAGGTCGCCGCCGTCGCGCAGCCTCGGCAGCGCGTTCTCCACCACCCGGGGCAGGTCCAGCAGACTGCCGTGCATGGCCGGGTACTTGTCCAGCAGGCAGGCCACCACGTGGCCCTGGCCGCCGCCGATGTCCGCGACGGACGTGGCGCCGGACAGGTCCAGCAGGGCCGCGACCTCGCGTGCCGACTGCTCGCTGGAGCGGGTCATGGCCCGGTTGAAGACGTCGGCGGACTCCGGGGCGTCCTCGTTGAGGTAGGTGAAGAACTCCTTGCCGTAGAGGCCCTCCACGACGTTCTTCCCGGTGCGCACCGCCTCGTCGAGCCGGGGCCAGGCGGCCCAGGTCCACGGCTCGGTGCACCACAGCGCGATGGCGCGCAGGCTGTTCGGGTCGTCCTCGCGCAGCAGCCGGGACATGTCGGTGTGTGCGAACCTCCCGTCCGGCTCCTCGGCGAAGACGCCGTAGCAGGTCAGGGCCCGCAGCATCCGGCGCAGCGGCTTCGGTTCGGTCTTCACCGCGGCCGCGAGGTCCTCGGCGGTCATCGGTGTGTCCCCGAGGGCGTCGGGAACACCCAGCCGGGCGGCGGCCCGCACGGCGGCGGCCAGGGCCGCTCCGAACGCGAGTTCGCGCAGTCGCATCGACGGGGGCGGGGCTGTCTCAGCGGTGGTCATCTGCCGCCTTCTTTCCTTCTTCGGCCTGCGTCGGTCCAGCAGGGGCAGCGGTCGGGCGGTCAGCACAGCCCCGCGGGCTTGGAGACCCGGCAGGCGTTGTGCTCGAAGGTGTTGCCCTTGCTGCGGGTCTCCGTGTTGATCAGGTCCGCGGGCGAGTTGCTGTCGAGCGTGTTGTCGCTGATCCGGTTCTGGTCGCTGGTGACCCCGACGAAGCTCTTGAACAGCACGATGCCGCCGGACATCGGGGACTTGCCCCGGTTGCCGGTGACCCGGTTGCCGTCCACCACGGTCTTCTCGGTGCCCGTCAGGACGATCCCGGAGCCCTGCAGGACGGGCAGCCGGTCGGTCTTCGGGCAGGTCTTGTTGTTGCTGGAGATGTCGTTGGCGGCCACCTCCAGGTGTCCGGCCTTGGGCTTGTTCTCGTCGCCGACGACGAACACACCGGCGCAGTTGCCCGTGATGCGGTTCTCCGCGACGGTGAGGTCGCGCAGCCGGCGCACGGTGACGCCGATCCGGTTGCCCTCCAGCCGGTTGCGCTCGACCAGGGTCTGCCCGGCGTCGGCCGCGCCCGCCTCCTCCTTGATGGTGTTGGCGAGGAACACGCCGGCGTCGCCGTTGCCCTGGGCGTAGTTGCCGTAGATGTGCGAGTGGACGGACCGCTCCTGGGCGATGCCCCACACGCCGTTCTTCACGGACTGCACGCCGCGCACGGTCAGGGTGTCCGTGGCCATGCCGAACACGCCCGCGTGGCTGAAGCCGGTCACCTTCAGGTCGGCGACGGTGACGCCCCGGACGTTTCTGGTCTTGGTGCCCAGCACGCAGATGCCGTTGCCGGCCTCGGCGCAGGTGGGGAAGGCCTTCCTGCCCTTGTGCGCCGCCTTCCCGGACTTCTTCGCGTGCTTCGCGCCGGGTTTGATGACCGTGCTGCCGCCCATCCCGCGCAGGGTGACCCCGGGCGTCCTGATGGTGACGCTCTCCTTGTAGGTGCCGGAGAGCACCAGGACGGTGTCGCCCGACCGGGCGCTGTTCACCGCCTTCTGGATCGATTCGCCCTGGTGGACCACGTAGGTCCGGTGGGCGGCAACCGCCGGGGAGGCGCCCATTCCCGCGCCGAGGAGGGTGACGGCGCACACGGCATAAGCGAGGTGACATCTCTTCATATCGCGTACGATATGACCGATTGATCAGAATCTGTCCCGATAGGCCGTTCGGCGGCGTGTCAGGCGGCGCGCAACGCCCGGCCGATCTCCAGCTGCACCGCCGTCAGCGGCCGGCCGTCCCCGGCCTCCCACAGGCAGGTCTGCAGGACTCGCCCCAGCGTCCAGGCGCGGGCCCGCTCCCGGTCCAGGCCCAGCGCGTCCGTCAGCGCGTCGAAACGCCAGACGGTCTCGGCCGGGTCGTAGCGGTTGAACAGCGCGGGCAGCAGCTCGAAGCCGGGGTCGCCGGCCAGCGGCTTGGGGTCGATGGCCAGCCAGGCGGCGCGCTCGGCGGCCAGTACGTTCTCGTAGTGCAGGTCCCAGTGCAGCAGCCGGTCGCCGGGCTCGCCGGCCACCTCGCGCACGGCCGCCGCGCAGTCCGCCACCAGCCGGCGGTCCGCCGGGTCCGCGATCCGCCCCAGCGCCGAGGGGACCTGCTCCAGCATCGTCCGCGCCGTATCACCCAGCCGGCGCAGCCCCGGCGGGGCGGGCACCGATGTCAGCCGGGCCAGCAGGGCGCCGATCACCGCCACGGCACGCCGCGCGTCCGGCACCGTCGCCAGCGTCCGCCGCCCGTCCAGCCGCTCCAGCAGCAGCGTGCCCGTGGGCTCGTCGTGCGCGAGCAGCCGTACGGCCCCGTCCCCGTCCCACGTGCGCAGGGCGAGCGGCTCGCCCGCGTTCTCCTCGTCCAGCAGCTGCAGCTTGAGCGCGGCCGGGGTGCCGTCGGCCCGGACCACCGGCAGCACCAGCGCGCACACCCCGTACATGGCGGGCCCGTCGAGCCGCAGCTGCCAGCGCGCGAGGAACTCCGCGGCCCGCCGGGGCAGTCCGGCGACGAACGCCCGCCCCGCCGCGCCGTTGAATTTCTCCTGAGAAGCGGCCAGCTCGCCGGGCACCTCGATCATCTGCCCGACCATACTGACGGATGTGCACCGGGGCATCCCTTTCAGGCGAGGGCTCGGGGCGGTCGCGGCCTTCGTCCGCAGCGCCCCGGGCACCTTTGTCTGGCTGGCGGTCCTGTTCCTGACGACGGTCGCGCTGCACCGTATGTCGCCCGGTTTCGAGCAGCACTTCCTGCGCCGCAGGTCGACCAACATCCACGAACTGTCCCGCGACCCGGTGCGGGTGCTCATCACCAGCGCGATGTGGATCGAGGACGGCCACTGGGTGCCGTACGTCCCCCTGTACGCGGTCTTCCACGCGCCCGCCGAGCGCTGGCTGGGCACCGCCCGCTGGCTCACGGTGTGCGTGGCGGCGCACGTGCTGGCATCCCTGATCAGCGAGGGACTGCTGCTGAAGGCGATCCACGACGGCCTCGCTCCGCACTCGGCGGTCAACACCCTGGACATCGGGGTGAGTTACGCGCTGGCCGGGGTCGTCGCGGTGCTCACCTACCGGTTCGCGGCGCCCTGGCGGTACGCCTACCTCGCGATGGTCCTGCTGGTCTTCGCGCTGCCGCTGACCGAGTCGCCGACCTTCACCGACGTCGGGCACCTGGTGTCGGTGCTGATCGGGCTCGCCTGCTACCCGCTGGTCAGGGGCCGCGGAAAAGCATGGGATCCGAAGGAGACACTGGCCGGTCCGAGGGGTTAACGTCCCGCGCATGAGCAGCTGGGCGAGCAGTGTCGTGAACGGTGGCATCTCCTTCTGGTACGCGGACGACGGCCTCCCCGCGGTACGCGAACCGCTGCCCGGGGACGCCACGGCCGACGTGGTGATCGTCGGCGGCGGGTACACCGGCCTGTGGACCGCGTACTACCTGAAGAAGGCCGCCCCCTTCCTGCGCATCACCGTCCTGGAGCAGAAGTTCTGCGGGTACGGCGCCTCCGGCCGCAACGGCGGCTGGCTGTACAACGGGATCGCGGGCCGCGACCGCTACGCGAGACTGCACGGCCGGGAGGCCGCCGTACGGCTGCAGAAGGCGATGAACGACACCGTGGCCGAGGTGATCGCGGTCGCCGGGACGGAGGGCATCGACGCCGGCATCCACCGGGGCGGCGTCCTCGAAGTCGCCACCACGCCCGCCCAGCTGGCCCGGCTGAAGGCGTTCCACGAGCACGAGCTGGCGTACGGCGAGAAGGACCGCGAACTGTACGGCGCCCGGGAGACGGCCGAGCGCATCCGGATCGCGGACGCCGTCGGCTCCACCTGGACCCCGCACGGGGCCCGGCTGCACCCGGTGAAACTGGTCAAGGGCCTCGCGGCGGCCGTCGAGGCTCTCGGGGTCACCATCCACGAGTCGACCCCGGTCACGCAGATCCGCCCCAAGCACGCCGTCACCCCCTACGGCACCGTCCGCGCCCCCTACGTCCTGCGCTGCACCGAGGGCTTCACCGCCTCCCTCAAGGGCCAGCGGCGGACCTGGCTGCCGATGAACTCCTCGATGATCGCCACCGAGCCGCTCACCGACGAGCAGTGGGCCGCCATCGGCTGGGAGGGCCGGGAGACCCTCGGCGACATGGCCCACGCCTACATGTACGCGCAGCGCACCGCCGACGGCCGGATCGCGCTCGGCGGGCGCGGGGTGCCCTACCGCTTCGGTTCCCGCACCGACAACGACGGCCGCACCCAGGAGGCGACCGTCGAGGCCCTGCGCGAGATCCTCACCCGCTTCTTCCCGGCCCTCGCCGGGGTCCGGATCGCCCACGCCTGGTCCGGCGTACTGGGCGTGCCCCGCGACTGGTGCGCCACGGTCAGCCTCGACCGCTCGACCGGCCTCGGCTGGGCCGGCGGCTACGTCGGCTCCGGCGTCGCCACCACGAACCTGGCCGCCCGGACCCTGCGCGACCTGGTCCAGCAGGACTCGGGGCAGGGCGGCCCCACCGAGCTGACCGACCTGCCCTGGGTGAACCACAAGGTCCGCAAGTGGGAGCCGGAACCCCTGCGCTGGCTCGGCGTCCAGGGCATGTACGCCACCTACCGGGCCGCGGACCAGCGCGAACGCCTCCACCCGGGCACGGAGTCCTCCCGCCTGGCGAAGGCCGCGGACCGGGTGGCGGGGCGGCACTGAGGACCGCCCAGGAGGGCGGTGCGCAGCCCGGCGGTCGGGAATCGGGGCGTAGGACATCCGGATGTGCCGGGGCGCCCCCGGCGCAGTCCGCGCAGCTCGGGGCGATTGTCAGTGGCGGGGTGCAGCATGGGCCCATGGCGAGGAGAGCGACGGGCGCGGGCGGGAACCGGGTGAAGGGCGCGCGGCGGCCGGAGCTGCGGCTGCCGCCCCTGGAGCCGTGGACCGGGGGAGAGCTGGAGCCCGACGGGGACTACGACGGGCTGGAGTTCCGGGACGCGGACCTGACGGGGCAGGGCGGGGCCGGCGCCCGGTTCCTGGACTGCGCGCTGACGGGCTGCGCGGTCGGCGAGACCGGGCTGGGCCACGCCCGCGTCCTCGACAGCGTGCTCACCGGCCTGCGCGGGGTCGGCACCGACCTCGCCGAGGCCACGCTGCGCGACGTCGAGCTGGTCGACCCGCGCCTGGGCGGCACCCAGTTGCACGGCGCCGTCCTGGAGCGGGTCGTCGTCCGGGGCGGCAAGATCGATTACCTGAACCTGCGCATGGCTCGCCTCCGCGACGTCGTCTTCGAGGGGTGCGTGCTGGTGGAGCCGGACTTCGGGGGCGCCCACCTGGAGCGGGTGGAGTTCGTGGACTGCGCCTTGAAGGGGGCGGACTTCGGCGGGGCCACCCTGACCGACGTGGACCTGCGCGGCGCCGCGCCCCTGGAGATCGCCCGGGGGCTCGAGCGGATGGCCGGAGCGGTGATCAGCGCCGGACAACTACTGGATCTGGCACCGGCGTTGGCGGCGGCTCTGGGGATTCGGGTGGAGTAGATCCTGCGGCACCCGCGGGGCGCACGGCCCGAAACTCCCCAGGGCCCGAAAGGCGCTAGGCCCGAAAGGCGCTAGGCCCGAAAGGCGCTACGACACCCGGGGAAAGCGCGCCTGCAGGGTCCAGATCGCCGGGTTCTCCCCCAGGTCCTCGTGCAGGTCGGTCAGATCGGCGACCAGATCGTGCAGGAAGTCCCGGGCCTCGCGGCGCAGTTCGGTGTGGGAGACGACGAGCGGGGACTCCTCGGCCGGCTGCCAGTCGGCGGTGATGTCGACCCAGCCGAAGCGGCGCACGAAGAACATCCGGTCAGTGGACTCGGTGAAGTCCAGCTCCACCCGCTGCGGCCGGGCGGCGCGGGAGCCCAGCGGGTCCCGGTCCACTCGCTCCGCGATGTCGCACAGCGCCCACGCGAAGTCCAGCACCGGCACCCATCCCCAGCCTGTGGACAGCTCCTGGTCCGTCTTCGTGTCCGCGAGGTAGACGTCTCCGCAGAACAGATCGTGCCGCAGCGCGTGGACGTCCGCGCGGCGGTAGTCGGTCTGCGGTGGGTCCGGGAACCGGTTGGAGAGGGCGTAGCCGATGTCGAGCACCCCCCGATGGTGTCACGCCGCGGCGTTCCGCCCTGATCGCGGCCGACGCCGCGCCCCGTCCTAGGATCACTGACATGTCCAGATCCGTGCGCCTGGTGCCGGCCGCCGCGGCCGTGCTGGCACTCGCTCTCACCGGCACCGCGTGCGGGGGCGGGGTCCACGGCACACCGGGCGGCGCCGGCGTGCGCGATCCGTACTTCCCCAAGGCGGGCAACGGCGGCTACGACGTCGGTCACTACGCCCTCACCCTCGACTACACCCCCGCCACCCGCCATCTCACCGGCACCGCGGTCATCACCGCCCGCGCCACCCAGGATCTGTCCGCCTTCGACCTGGACCTGTCCGGGCTGCACGTCGACGCGGTCACCGTCGACGGCCGGGACGCCCGCGTCAGCCGGGCCGGCCAGGAGCTCACCGTCCGCCCGCACGACGACCTGCCGCGCGGCCGGACCTTCCGCACCACCGTCCGCTACTCGGGCACCCCGCACACCCTCACCGACCCCGACGGCTCCGCGGAGGGCTGGCTGCCCACCGCGGACGGCGCCCTCGGCCTCGGCGAGCCCGTCGGCTCCATGGCCTGGTTCCCCGGCAACCACCACCCCTCCGACAAGGCCGCCTACGACATCACCGTCACCGTCCCCGAGGGGCTCCAGGCCGTCTCCAACGGCGAGTTGACGAGCGTTTCCACCCACGGCGGCCGCACCGGCTACCACTGGCACACCCCCGAGCCCATGGCGAGCTACGTCGCCATGGTGGCCATCGGGCACTTCGACATCGCCCGCACCAAGGGCCCGGACGGGCTGCCCGTCCTGACCGCGGTCGACCGCACCCAGGCCAGGGCGAGCGCGAAGGTCCTCGCGAAGCTCCCCGAGATCATCAAGTGGGAGGAGGATACCTTCGGGCCGTACCCGTTCTCCTCCGCCGGCGCGACGGTCGCCGGACCGGACGACGCGGGCTACGCCCTGGAGACCCAGACCCGGCCCGTCTTCCCCGGCGCCCCCGAGACCGGCACCCTCGTCCATGAACTCGCCCACCAGTGGTACGGCGACTCGGTCACCCCCAGGTCCTGGCGCGACATGTGGCTCAACGAGGGCTTCGCCACCTACGCGCAGTGGCTGTGGCAGGAGGACCACGGCGGCGACAGCGCCCAGAAGACCTTCATGCACTACTACGACGGCGACGACGACGCCCTCTGGGCCTACCCGCCCGCGAAACCCCCCGGCGCCGCGCACATCTCCGACTCGCCCGTCTACGAGCGCGGCGCGATGGTCCTGCACAAGATCCGGCAGAAGGTCGGCGACGAGGCCTTCTTCGCCCTCCTGCGCGGCTGGGCAGCCGTCCACCGCCACGGCAGCGCGGACACCGCCGACTTCACCGCGTACGTGGAAAAGCAGGCCCCCGGCAAGGACTTCACCGAGATCTGGAGGGACTGGCTGTACGGCGACGGCAAACCGGCCCACCCGTGAGCCGTGCCGCCGGGCGGCCCGGTGAGGTGGTCACGCGGGGGACGCGGCGGTCCCGGAGCCGCCCTCCCACGCGCCGGCCGCACGCCGGGGCGTGCGCAGCACCTTGCGCAGTACGGCGCAGGGGCGGCCGAGGGCGCGGTCCGGGCGGTGGGCGATCGTCCGGTAGCCGAGGGCGGTCCAGAAGGCCAGCGCCCTGGGGTTGTTGTCCAGGACGCCGAGCCGCACGGCGCTGCGGCCTTGCGCGCGGAAACGGTTCTCGACGAGTTCGGCGAAGGTGCGGCCGTAGCCCTTGCCGTGCTCGGCCGCGTGCACCATCAGCAGCCCGATCCACGGGTCCGGGTCGGCCGGGTCGGGATGGTGGGCGAGCGTGACCGCGAGCCCGACGAGCCGCCCCTGCGCGCAACGGGCGAGCAGCGCCTCGGCGCCCGGCACCGCCAGCTCCGCGGCCAGTGCCTGCCCGACCTGCTCGGGCGTGATGTGGTCGGGGTCGGGGAAGTCGCCGCTGAGCCGGTGGAACGCGCGGTTGGACGCGAACAGCGCGGTGACGTCGGCCGGCAGCGCGGCCGGAAGGTCCTGACCGGGGGAGAGGGGCTCGAGGATCACGCGGGCAACCTATCCCGCGGGCCGCCCGTGCTCGCACGGATTTCCGCACCGGTGGCGGAAGCCGGGGGCCGCGTGCGGGCCGGGGCCCGGGGCTTCCGCTCGACGGCGTCGACGCGCTCGACAGGGCCGGTGGTGGCCGCGTGTCAGACGTTCACACCGAAGTCCTGGGCGATGCCCACGAGGCCCGAGGCGTACCCCTGGCCCACCGCGCGGAACTTCCACTCCGCGCCGTTGCGGTACAGCTCGCCGAAGACCATGGCCGTCTCGGTGGCGGCGTCCTCCGACAGGTCGTAGCGGGCGATCTCGGCGCCGCCGGCCTGGTTGACGATGCGGATGTAGGCGTTGCGGACCTGGCCGAAGTTCTGGCCGCGGTTCTCGGCGTCGTAGATGGAGACGGGGAAGACGACCTTCTCGATGTCGGCCGGGAGCGCGGCCAGGTTGACGTTGATCGCCTCGTCGTCGCCCGCGCCCTCGCCCGTGCGGTTGTCACCGGTGTGGACGATCGTGTTGTCCGGCGTCTGCTTGTTGTTGAAGAAGACGAAGTGGGCGTCCGAGTACACCTTGCCCTGCCCGTTGACCGCGATGGCGGAGGCGTCCAGGTCGAAGTCCGTGCCGGTGGTGGTGCGGACGTCCCAGCCGAGGCCCACGGTGACGGCGGTCAGGCCCGGAGCCTCCTTGCTGAGCGAGACGTTGCCACCCTTGGACAGGCTTACAGCCATGTTGGGAGTCCCTTCCTAGATGTGCCTGCACCTGTGCTGTGCCGACGAAGCTACCGTCACCGGGAAGAACGTCGAGGGGGTCCCGACGGTTCCGGATTCCTTTACCTTTTTTACCGAATCGGAAATCCAGGTGACGCGGACCGGGCGCGGCCGGGAACATGGAAGGCATGTCCGGTCCCTACGTCGTCCGCGGCTCCGTCTCGCTGCCCGAGGCCGAGCTGATGTGGCGTTTCTCCAGATCGTCGGGGCCCGGCGGGCAGCACGTCAACACCAGCGACTCACAGGCGGAGCTGCGCTTCGACCTGGCGAACACCGAGGCGCTGCCGCCGGTGTGGAAGGAACGGGCCCTGCAGCGGCTGGCCGGCCGGCTCATCGACGGCGTGGTGACCGTACGGGCCGCCGAGCACCGCTCCCAGTGGCGCAACCGGGAGGCGGCCGCCGTACGCCTCGCCGCGCTCCTCGCGGAGGCCACCGCGCCCCCGCCGCGCCCCCGCAAGCCCACTCGCATACCGCGCGGCATCAACGAGCGGCGGCTGCGGGAGAAGAAGCAGCGCGCGCAGACCAAGCGGGGCCGCTCGGGCCGGGACTGGGCGTAGCCGGCGGCGCCGGGCACCGCCCGCGGCCCGGGAGGCCTACAGCGCCAGCACGCCCACCGTCTGCCCGCCGCTCGTCTCGCCGTTCTTCTCGAAGCCCAGGCGCAGGTAGAACTCCTCGGGGCCGTCCGGGCCGGGGTGCCAGGTGACATACAGCTCACTGCCGCCGCGGCGGCGGATCTCGGCGGCGACGCAGTCCACGGCGAAGCGCGCGCAGCCACGGAATATCCGCGGTACCCGGCAGTCCTGATCAGCCCAACTGCCGGTACCGGCCGCGGAAGTGCAGCAGCGGCCCGCCCTGAGCGCTCGGCACCTGCGCGGTCAGCACGCGGCCGATGACCAGGGTGTGGTCCCCGGCGGTCACCTGCTGCTCGGTCCGGCACTCCAGGGTGGCCAGCGCGCCGCCCACCAGCGGGGCGCCGGTGACCTCGCCGCGGACGTAGGGGATGTCCTCGAACAGGAGCCGGTCGCTGATGCGGCCCTTCATGGCGAAGCGGCCCGCGATGTGCCGCTGGCTCTCGGCGAGGACCGACACCGCCCACAGCGGCTGTTCGGCGAGCAGGTCGTCCATGCGGGCGCCGGTGCGCAGACTGACCAGGACCAGCGGCGGGTCTAGCGAGACCGACATGAAGGCGGTGGCGGTCATGCCGACGTCCTCCACGCCGGGCGCGGTGGGGTCGTCCGGGTCGAGCGGCGGTTCCTGCGCGGTGACCAGGACCACGCCCGCGGCCAGCCGGGACATCGCGGCCCGGAACTCGTCGTTGCTCACCCCCTCAGCATGCCCGGAAGCTGCGAGGGCGGTGGGGGAAGGCGTCTTCAGCACGCCGGAAACGCTAGTCTCCGGCCCGTGCGGGCCGCATCGGGCCTGAGCCCGAGCCTGGTCCTAGGACCAGCGGCCGACCAGTAAGGGCATGATGTGCACAGACCCACAAAGTTTGCGTTCAGTAAACGCACAGAGAAAACGCGGAAACTCCACTCAATTGTTCACGTTCCCCTGTGACTTGAGTCACAAGGGCCAGGAATTGTTGACCCTGTGTACCGAGTGGGCAGCGCGCTGTGATTCAGTGGCGGGGGAGCCGGGAGAACATCGCAAGAGCCACTGTTGAGTAGCGCCGAAGACATCCCTTGATTCGCTGCGAGGTCTCGGGGGGAGGGCGAGCATGGAGACCGAGTCGGAGCCGTATGTCCGCCTTGCGTCCCTGCGACAGCTGCATCAGGTCATGGCCGACATGAACACGGCCCGCAGCCTGGCGGACACACTGCAGACGGTCGCCGACGGAGCCGTGGGCGCCCTCGGGTACGAGCTGGCGGCCGTCAACCTGGTACGCCCCGACGGGGACCTCGTCGTCGCCGCGTTCTCCGGGAACTCCGCGGCCGAGGCGCTGATCACCGGCCGGGTCGGCTCGCGCGAGTCCTGGGAGCGGCGGCTGAACATGGGCGAGCGCTGGGGCGACCTGGTGTTCATACCGCACACCGAGGGCTGGGTCCTCGACGACGACGACGTCCCGCAGTGGTACACGGACGGGCCCGCACCCCGCTTCGAGGACGAGTGGCACCCCTCCGACCGCCTCTTCGCCCCCATGTACACGCCGGGCATCTCGGGCAGCTCGTGCGGCGAACTGCTCGGCGTCATCTCCGTGGACCGGCCGCGCAACGGCCGCCGGCCCGGCGCCTGGGGCCGCGAGGCCCTGCAGATGTACGCCTTCCAGGCCGCCATCGCGATCAGCAACGCGCGGCTGCGCGCCAACATGCAGCGCGCCCTGGTCCGCCTGGAGCGCGAGCAGCAGGCGCTGCGGGCGAGTGAGGAAAGCTTCAGGCAGGCCTTCGAGTACGCGCCCTCCGGCATGGCCATCGCGGAGATGGGCGGCGACCAGCACGGCCGGATTCTGCGCACCAACGACGCCCTGTGCCGCCTGCTGGGCCGCCCGGCCTCCGCGATGCGCCGCTACTCCTTCTCCGACCTCGTCCACCCCGAGGACATCGGCACCCTGCTGCGGACCTCCGCCGAGGGCGGCCGGGCCGAGCTGCGCCTGGGCCGCCGCGACGGCAGCTACGTGTGGGTGTCGCTGCGCAACAGCGTCGTCGCGGACGCCGCCGACGGCCCGCGCTTCCTGCTCACCCACGTCGAGGACATAGAGGAGCGCAAGCGCCGCGAGCTGCAGCTGGCCCACCGCGCCTCGCACGACTCGCTGACCGGGCTGCCCAACTCCGCGGAGCTGCGCTCGCGCCTGTCGGCCCGGCTGTGCCAGCGCCCGGCCCACTCCGGCGCCCTGGAGTCCCTGGACGCGGCCTACGGCCACCCCGCCTTCGACGGCCCGCCCGCAGGCGGCTTCGACTTCGTGCCGGGCGCGGAGGCGTTCGACGGCTACGACCACCATGTGCACACCGTCGCCCCCGCGGACGGCAGGGACGACGGCACCAAGGGCCTCGCGGTCCTCTTCTGCGACCTCGACGGCTTCAAGTCGATCAACGACCGGTTCGGGCACAACGCGGGCGACGCCGTGCTCATCGAGGTCGCCCGGCGCCTGTCGCAGGGGGTGCGCGACGGCGACACGGTGGCCCGGCTCGGCGGCGACGAGTTCGTGATCCTCGCCGACGGCCTCGGCCGGGCCGACGCCCAGGACCTGGCCGTACGGCTGCGCAACGAGATCATCCAGCCGATCCGGGCCGAGGGCCGGGCGGTCCGGGTGGGCGCGAGCTTCGGCATCGGCTGGGCGCACTGCGGCATGACGGCGGACGAAGTGCTGAAGTCGGCCGACGAGCGGATGTACGTAGAGAAACGATCTCGTCCCAAACAACACCGGCGCGCGGGGTGAAGCGCAGGTCAGCGAAGTGATGCGGTGCGAGTCACCTGTTTGGCTCAGCAAGAGCGGGTAGGCTCGCCCTTCCAACCCCGTATCGCATCCGCCCGCACCTGTTGAGGAGTACCAAGGGATGACGCCCGGCGACAACGGCGCGAGCACGCCCGAGGACGACGACCCGTTCGGCTACCTGTACGCAGACGGCCAGGCCAGAGGAGCCCAGCCGCCGGCCGGTGGCTACGGCTACCCGAACTCGGTCAGCAGGGTGCGTGCGGTCGGCGAGCGGCAGTACGGCCAGGTGCCGCAGCAGCAGGGTGCCTACGGCCAGCAGGCCCCCCAGCAGGGCGCCTATGGCCCGCAGGCGACCCAGCAGGGTGCCTACGGCCAGCCGAACGCCCACTACCAGGCCCCCGAGACCCTGCCCGGCGGCGCTCCGGCCGGCCACCCCTCGGCCCAGCCCGCGCCCGGCCGGCGCGGCCCGAACACCAAGGGGCTGCTGATCGGCGCGGTCGCGGTGGTCGCCGCGGTCGTGATCGGCATCAGCGTCGCGATGATCAACGGCAACTCGGACGACGGCAAGAACCACGACCGGGCCGGCGCCAACCCGACCCAGTCCCAGACCACCCGACCGAGCCAGTCGGCGAGCAGCAGCGCGTCCCCGACCGACCTGCCGAAGACCGATGCGAAGGACCTCCAGCTGGCCGGCGGCGCGACCCCTGCCTCGGACGTCAAGGGCGCGAAAGCGGCCGGCGGGGTCTATGTGAACGGGTTCAACGCCGTCGGCGCCTCGGTCACCTGGACCGTGGGCGGCATCCCCAAGTCCGGCAAGTACAGCGTGTACGTCGGTTACAGCGTTCCCGGCAAGGACGCCACCGCCACCCTCACGGTCAACGGCACGGCCTCCAAGACGCCCGTCAACCTGAGGAACTGGGCGGGCGCCCCCGGGGGCGACTACGAGAAGGGCTGGACGAAGACCTACACCTGGGTGCAGCTCAACAAGGGCACGAACACCATCCAGCTCTCGTGCGCGCAGGGCAACCAGTGCGACGCCCTCATCGACCAGATGTGGCTGGTCAACGGCTGGGTGAAGTCCGGCGGCTGAGTTCCGAGGCCGTATCCCGGCCTTGCGGCCGCCGGAGCCGTCGGCTTCCGGCGGCCCGCCGAGGCGGCCCTGCAGCTCACCGACTCAGATGCGTCGGCCTTCAACACAGAGGACGGCCACCCAGCCCGTCTTTCCTGCCCACTTCCTCACGCTGCTGTCACTGTCACGCCTGCCAGCAGTTTCTCGTAGGTCGCGCGGTCGAAGTCGCCCGCTGTCGCGGAGCGTACGGTGGCTGCCGACAGGGCGACCGCGCGGGTGAGGCGGTCCGGCCAGGGGAGCTGGTCCAGCAGGCCGGAGAGGAGGCCGGCGACGGCCGAGTCGCCCGCGCCGGTGGGATTGCCGTGCTCGGGGGCGGGCGGGACCGCGCGCCAGCGGCCCTCCGGGGTGAGGGCCAGCAGGCCCTGTGCGCCCAGGGAGGCGACGACGGCTCGGGCGCCGCGCCGCCGGGCGTCCTGGGTGGCGCGCGACGGCTCGTGGGAGCCGGTGAGTTCGGCCAGTTCGTCGGCGTTGGGCTTGACCAGGTCGGGGCGGGCGGCGACCCCGCGCCGGAGCGGCTCGCCGCTGGTGTCGAGCAGGACCGGGACGCCGGCCGCCTTCGCCGTGCGGACCAGATTCGCGTACGCCCCCACCGGCACGCCCGGTGGCAGGCTGCCGCACAGGGCCACCGCCGAGGCGGACGCCAGGAGTTCGTCGTAGCGGTCGAGGAAGGCGCCCCATTCGGCGGGTGCGATCTGCGGGCCCGGCTCGTTCAACTGGGTGGTGTCACCCGAGAGTTCGTCGACGATCGCGATCGTGCGCCGGGTCGGCCCGGCGACGGGGACGAGCGCGTCCGTCAGGCCGGGGACGCCGGCCAGCCGGTCGCGTATCTCCCGCCCGGTCCCGCCGCCCGCGAACCCCGTGACCGTCACCTCGTGCCCGAGCGCCGCCAGCACCCGGGCCACGTTCACGCCCTTGCCGCCGGGCCGCTCGACGACCTCCGAGACGCGGTGCGAGGCGTGGGGCCGCAGCGACCGCACGCGATGGGTGATGTCGAGAGCGGTGTTCAGCGTGACCGTGAGGATCACCCGGGCCGACCTCCCTCGAAGTCCATGCGCCTGTCATCGGTTTCCGGGGCCACGATCATGCCAAAGAGACGGCGGCGGGCCCAGTCACGAGTCGGCCGCCGTCGCCGGAAAAGACGGGCGTATCAGTCCAGTTGGGGAGCCACCGCCCACTCGCCCCGGCGCATCACGCCCTTGATCCGGAACTCCGCGTCCAGCAGGACGAGGTCGGCGTCCTTGCCGGGCTCCAGGGAGCCGACGCGGTCGGACAGGCCGAGCAGCCGCGCCGGGTTCGCGCTCAGGGCCCGGACGGCGTCCTCCACGGACAGCCGGTCGACGGTCACCGCCCGCCTGAACGCACGGTCCAGGGTGAGCGTCGAGCCCGCGATGGAGCCGCCCTCCACCAGCCGGGCCACGCCCTCGCTGACCTCCACCTGGAGCGGGCCGAGCATGTAGCGGCCGTCGCCGATGCCGGCGGCGTCCATCGCGTCCGTGATGAACGCCACCCGGTCCGCGCCCGCGTGGTGGAAGGCCAGCTGAAGCGCGGCGGGGTGCAGGTGCGTGCCGTCGTTGATCAGCTCGACCGTCACCCGCTCGTCCTCCAGCAGGGCGGCGACCGGGCCGGGGGCGCGGTGGCCGAGGACGGGCATGGCGTTGAACAGGTGGGTGGCGACCGTGGCGCCCGCGTCGATGGCCTCCACCGTCTGCTCGTAGGTGGCGTCGGTGTGCCCGATGGCCGCGATCACCCCGTGCTCGGTGAGCAGCCGCACGGAGTCGACGCCGCCCGGCAGCTCGGCGGCGAGGGTCAGCATCCTCGCCTGGCCGCGCGCCGCGTCGATCAGCTTGCGCACCTCGGCCGGGTCCGGGTGGCGCAGCAGCGCCTCGGAGTGGGCGCCCTTGCGGCACGGCGAGATGAACGGCCCCTCGAAGTGGATGCCGGCGATCTCCCCCTGCTCGGCCAGCTCGCTCAGCAGCCCGGCCTGCCGCACCAGGACGTCCATCTCGTCGGTGACGGTGGACGCGACGAGCGTCGTGGTGCCGTGCAGGCGGTGCGTGCGGACCGCCCGCAGCACGTCCTCGGCCGTGCCGGAGAACGAGGCCCCGCCGCCGCCGTGGTTGTGGATGTCCACGAAGCCGGGGACCAGCCAGTGGCCGCTCACGTCGACGACCTCGGCGCTCTCGGCCGCCGCGGCCGCGATCTTCGCACCCTCGACGACCACGCGCCCGTCGTCCACGACGCCGGTGGGCAGCACCACCCGAGCACCTGCGAGAACCAAGCTGGGAGCCATCAGGCGGTTACCTCCGAGGGGTCGGTGGAGTCGAGGAGATCCCGGGCGAGGAGCCCCGCGCCCAGGCAGCCGGCGGTGTCGCCGAGGGCGGCGGGGACGACGGCCGGCAGTTTCTGGAAGGTGACCCGCCGCCGGACGGCGTCCCGCAGGGGCTGGAACAGCACTTCCCCCGCCTCGGCCAGTCCACCACCGATGATCAGCATGCGCGGGTCCAGCAGGGTGAGCGCGGTGACCAGCCCGTCGGCGAGGGCGTCCACCGCCTCCTGCCAGACCCGGACGGCGTTCGGGTCACCGGACGCGACGGCCCGGGCGCAGTCGGCGGCGTCCGCGTCCGGGACGTTGCAGACCGCCGCCCACGCCTCGCTGACGGCGGACGCGGAGGCGTACCGCTCCAGGCAGCCGCGCTGCCCGCAGGGGCAGGGGGTGCCGCCGGGGCGCACGACGACGTGGCCGATTTCACCCGCGAAGCCGTGCGCGCCCGCCTCCACCCGGCCGTCGATGCCGATGGCGCCCGCGATGCCGGTGCCGAGCGGCACGAAGAGGAACCGGTCGGCGCCCCTGCCGGCGCCGATCCGGCCCTCGGCGAGTCCGCCGGTGCGCACGTCGTGGCCGAGGGCCACGGGCACCGCGAGCCGCTCGGCGAGCAGGGCGCGCAGCGGCACGTCCTTCCAGCCGAGGTTCGCGGCGTAGACGGCGACGCCGTGCTCCTCGTCGACGATGCCGGGGACCGCGAGCCCGGCCGCGGCGGCCGGTGTGCCGTACCGCTCAAGACCGTACGCGCGCAGCTCGGCGGCGAAGTCGAGGATCGTCTCCACCACCGCGTCGGGGCCGCGCTCGCGGCCGGTGGCCCGGCGGGCGCGGTGCAGCAGGGCGCCGTCGTCGCCGACGAGGGCGGCCTTCATCCCGGTACCGCCCACGTCCAGGGCGATGACATGTCTCACGGGAGACAGTGTGGCCCTCGGACCCGGGAGAGGTCTAGTCCACTCACGTGGTGTAGACCTTACGGGTCCATATGTTGAACGGTCAGACAGCATGGTTTGGGGTTGTGAGTTTGCGTCGGCATACAGCAGGAGCAATCGCGGTGGTGTCCGCTCTGGGCATGACGGCGGTACTGGGCGGCTGCGGGAGCACGGGCTCCTCCGACGTGACCCTCAGACTCGTCGCGGCCGACTACGGGAACTCGGCCGCCAACAGCTCCAAGAAGTACTGGGACACCCTGGCCAAGGAGTACGAGTCGAAACACCCCGGCGTGAAGATCGACGTCAGCGTGTACTCCTGGAAGGACGTCGACCGCAAGGTCAAGGAGATGGTCGACGCCGGGCACGCCCCCGACCTGGCCCAGATAGGCGCCTACGCCGACTACGCGGCCGCCGGCAAGCTCTACCCGGCCTCCGACGTGCTCTCCATCCGCACCCAGGCCGACCTGCTCTCCCAGCTGGCCGACGCGGGCCAGTGGAACCACACGCAGTACGGCATCCCCTTCGCCGCCTCCACGCGCGTGCTCTTCTACAACAAGACCCTCTTCGCCTCGGCCGGCCTCACCCCGCCCACCACCTGGAGCGAGCTGGCCGCCGACGCGAGGGTGCTGAAGGACAAGGGGGTGAAGTACCCCTACGCGCTGCCCCTCGGCCCCGAGGAAGCCCAGGCCGAGACCATGCAGTGGCTGCTGAGCGGCGGCAGCGGCGGCACCGGTTACACCGACGACATCGGCACCTACACCATCGCCTCCACGCAGAACGTCCAGACCTTCACCTGGCTCAAGGACGAGCTGGTCGACAAGGGGCTGACCGGCCCCGTCGCGCCCGGCAGGCTCAACCGGGCGGACGCCTTCGCCGCCTTCGCCGACGGTCAGGTCGGCATGCTCAACGGCCACCCCACGCTGATCCAGCAGGCCGCGAGGAAGGGCGTGAAGTTCGGCATGGTCCCGATGCCGGGCCGCACCGGCAGGGCCAAGGCCTCGATGGGCGTCACCGACTGGATGATGGCCTTCAGGCAGAACGGGCACGCCGACCAGACAGGCGACTTCCTGGGCTTCGTCTACTCCGAGAAGAACGTCCTCGCCTTCTCCCGCGAGTACGGCCTGCTCCCGGTCACCAGCTCCGCCTCCGACACCATGAGCGCGTCCAACGCGTCCACCGACAAGGCCCTGCACCCGTTCCTGGACCAGCTGGCCACCTCCCAGCTCTACCCGGTCGGCAAGACGTCCTGGGCGGCGGTCAGCGCGGCCGTGAAGAAGGACATCGGCCAGGCCGTCGCCCCCGGCGGCAACCCCTCCGGCGTCCTCACCCGCCTCCAGGCGATGGCCGCGGCGGCGGACAGCAGCAACGCGAACTAGACCGGAGTGCCGCCGCCCAGGGCCGCTTGGGCGGGCGGCCGGGTGCCGGCGCGGGGCCCCCCGGGTGCCGGTGCGGGGGCTGCCTGGGCGGGGTACCGGCTGCCGGTGCGGGGCCACATGGGAGGTACGGAGCCGTCAGCCCCCGGGTGCCGGTGCGGGGCCACCTCTGCGGGTAGGGGTCGCGGGTGCTTCGGTGGGCGGGCGGTTGTCGGTGGCCGGCGCTACCGTGGCGGGCATGGAACTGGGCAGTCGTGAGAAGGCCGTCCTCGCGCTGGAGCGCCGGGGCTTCACCGGTCCCGGTGCCAAGGAGCGGGCGATACGCGAGGAGCTGGGGCTGGCCCCCGTGCGCTACTACCAGCTGCTCAACGCCCTGCTGGACGACGAGCGGGCCCTGGCCCACGACCCGGTCACGGTGAACCGCCTGCGCCGGGTGCGGGAGGCCCGCCGCTCCGAGCGCTGAGGAGTGAGGCCCGCCTTCCGCGGATAGTGTCGCCGTATGGGCACCCACACGACCCACTCCACCCCACCGCCGGATCCCCTGCCGACCCCGGCCACCCAGCCCGGCCGGGACGGCCTCGCCGCGCTGCTCGCCAAGCCCCGCGCCGCGGTCGTCGGGCTGGACTTCGACGGCACGCTGGCCCCCATCGTCGCCGACCCCGATCAGGCCCGCGCCCATCCCGAGGCCGTCCCCGCGCTCGCCGCGCTCGCCCCCAAGGTGGCCTCCGTCGCCGTGATCACCGGCAGACCCGCGGGCGTGGCGGTCCGCCACGGCGGCTTCGCGGGCGTCCCTGGCCTGGAGCACCTCACCGTCCTCGGCCACTACGGCGCCGAACGCTGGGACGCGGTCACCGGCACGGTCACCGCCCCCGCCCCGCACCCGGGCGTGGCCGCGGTCCGCGCCGAGCTGCCCGGCGTCCTCGACCGGGCCGGCGCCTGGCAGGGCACCTGGATCGAGGAGAAGGGCCGGGCGGTCGCCGTCCACACCCGCCGCGCGGCAGACCCCCAGGCCGCCTTCGAGGCCCTGCGTGCCCCCCTCACCGACCTCGCCACCCGGCACGGCCTGATCGTCGAGCCCGGCCGCCTGGTCCTGGAACTGCGCCCGCCGGGCATGGACAAGGGGGTCGCCCTCCTCGACCACGTCCGCAGGATTGGCGCCCAGTGCGTCGTCTACGCCGGCGACGACCTCGGCGACCTCCCGGCCTTCGCCGCCGTCGACAAGCTCCGCTCCGACGGCGTCCCCGGCCTCCTCGTCTGCAGCGGCAGCACCGAGGTCACCGAACTGGCCGAACGCGCCGACCTCGTGGTGGACGGCCCGCAGGGGGTCGTACGACTGCTGCGGACACTGGCGGCTCAGCTGGACTGAGCGTCCAGAGCGCGCAGCTGGTCCAGGAACCACTGGGCGGGCGGCAGCGCGGTGGCCGCGGCAGCGAGCCGTTTCGACCGCTCCGCCCGCTCGCCCGCCGGCATTCCGAGCGCCGCGTGCAGCGCCTCCGCCGTCCCGCGGATGTCGTACGGGTTCACCACGATCGCGTCCTCGCCCAGCTCCTCGTACGCCCCCGCCTCCCGCGACAGCACCAGCGCGCATCCCTCGTCGGAGACGACCGGGATCTCCTTGGCGACCAGGTTCATGCCGTCCCGGATGGGGTTGACGAGCGCCACGTCGGCGAGCCGGTACGCGGCCAGCGACCGCGCGAAGTCGTCCCGCACGTGCAGCACCACCGGCCTCCAGTCGGCCGTTCCGTACCGCGCGTTGATGTCCTCGGCCACCCGCTGCACCTCGGCCGTGTAGTCCCGGTACACGGCGAGGTCCTGTCGCGAGGGGTACGCGAACGCCAGGTGCACCACCCGCTCGCGCCACTTGGGGTGGTCGTCGAGCAGCTGCCGGTACGCCAGCAGCCCGCGCACGATGTTCTTGGACAGCTCGGTGCGGTCCACGCGCACGACGGTCCGCCGGCCCTCGCCGATCTCCTCGCGCAGCGCCGCCATCCGCTCGTCCACGTCCGCCTCGTGGGCCCGCTCGCGCAGGAAGTCCGCGTCCGCGCCCAGCCCGTGCACCCCGATCCGGGTGCCGGACGGGATCCCGGGACCCAGCACCGCGTGGCAGCACTCGGTGAACGCGTCCGCCCACCGCTGCGTGAGGAACGCCGCCCGGTCCGCGCCCAGGATGCCGGTCAGCAGCTCGGCCGCGATGTCGTCCGGCAGCAGCCGGAAGTAGTCCGGCGGGGCCCACGGGGTGTGCGAGAAGTGGCCGATGCGCAGGTCGGGGCGGAGCTGCCGGAGCATGCGCGGGGCCAGCGCCAGGTGGTAGTCCTGGATCAGCACCGCCGCGCCCTCGGCCGCCTCGTGGGCCAGCGCCTCGGCGAACGCCCGGTTGTAGACCTCGTACGACGCCCACTGCCGGCGGAACTCCGCGTCGAAGACCGGTTCCAGCGGTGTCTGGTACAGCATGTGGTGGACGAACCAGAGCACCGAGTTCGCGATGCCGTTGTACGCGTCGGCGAACACCTCCGCGTCGATGTCGAGCATCCGCACCCGCTGCCCGCCGGTGTCCTCGGCCGGCAGCAGCCCGCCGTCCGCGCGCCGCGCGGCCTCCCGGTCGCCGTCGCTCAGCGCGGCGCACACCCACACCGAGCCCGCGTCCGGCCCGATGGCCGACAGCCCGGACACCAGCCCGCCGCCGCCCCGCTTGGCGCGCAGCGAGCCGCTGTCGTCCGCCGTGTACGAAACCGGGCCGCGGTTGGACGCGACCAGCACCTCGGCACCGTGCGAAGAAGCCATGGTCCTCAACCTAGCCCGGTCCGGAAACGCTCAAACGTACGGACCACCCGGGAAGGCGGCTGTATACGGCCGTACTCCGCTTTCACGCCACCTGGCGGTGCGCGTACTCCGCGATCTCCACCATCGGCGGCCGCTCCTCGGTGTCCACCGAGTAGGTGCGCGGTTCGAAGCCGTTCGCGCCCCGCTCGAATTGGGTCAGCGCCGGTCGGATCAGGTGCCCGCGGGCGAGCCGGAGCTGCGCCGTGCGGTAGATGGCCGCGGCCATCCGGCCCAGCGCCTGCCCGTCCTGGTGCCGGTGCTTGCGCACGCCCACGTCCACCTGGGCGAGCGCGTCCAGGCCGACCAGGTGCAGCGCGTCGACCAGCATGCCCAGCTCCACGCCGTAGCCGACCGGGAACGGCAGCTGCTCCAGCAGGCTGCGGCGGGCCGCGTACTCGCCGCCCAGCGGCTGCACGAACCCGGCCAGCTGCGGCCAGTGCATGTTCAGCAGCGGGCGGGCCATCAGCTCGGTGACCCGGCCGCCCTGCCCTGCCGCCCCGGCGAGCGGACGGTCGTACATGCCCTTGACCAGGTCCACCCCGGGGTCGGTGAGGAGCGGGCCGACGATCCCGGAGACGAAGTCGGCGGAGAACTCCCTCAGGTCGGCGTCGACGAAACAGACGATGTCGCCGCCGGTGACCAGGAGGGAGCGCCACAGGACCTCCCCCTTGCCCGGAACGGCGGGGATGCGGGGCAGGATGTCGTCGCGGTGGACGACCCGCGCACCCGCGGCGGCGGCGACCTGGGAGGTGCGGTCGGTGGAGCCGGAGTCGACGACGACGATCTCGTCGACGAGCGGGACCTGCTCCACGAGGTCGTGCCGGATGGCGGCGACGATGTCGCCGACGGTCCCCTCCTCGTTGAGCGCGGGCAGCACGACGCTGATCGTCTGCCCCGTGCGCTGCTTGGCGGCGAGGACCGTGTGCAGCGGGCGATCGGTCACGGACCAGGAGCGGGTGGCCAGCCAGCGCTCGACTTCTTCCAGCACGGTCTGCTGCTCCTCACGGTTGTCTCGCGGTTCGGACGACTATCTCAACTGTCCTGGCCTTCGGTTACAGTCTTGAACAACGCCGATGACCATCGCATGTCGGGGGTCATCGGGCGTACACAACCGCATACCGCTCATCCAGAGGGGCAGAGGGACACGGCCCGATGAAGCCCCGGCAACCCTCCAGTCGGTTCTCGTCGCAGAGCGAGGCTCCCGGCTAGGGAAGGTGCCAAATCCGTCTCACGGCGAGATGCGTCGTGAGGAAGATGAGGAGAAAGGGCCTCGCCTCCATGGCTGTGCAGACAGTTGCAAGCTCCAGCAGTTCCACCGTCGACCTGGGCCCCGCCACGGCCCTGAGCTGCCGCGAGTGCGGTCACCGGGTGCCGCTCGGACCGGTGTTCGCCTGCGAGGAGTGTTTCGGGCCGCTGGAGATCGCCTACGACTTCTCCGCCTACGACACCGAAGAGCTGCGCCGCCGCATCGAGGCCGGCCCCACGAACATCTGGCGCTACGCCCCCCTGCTGCCCGTCCCCGCCGACGTGGCCGGCAAGCCCAACCTCAACCCGGGCTGGACCAACCTCGTCAAGGCCGACAACCTGGCCCGCGAGCTGGGCGTGACCGGCGGGCTGTACGTGAAGGACGACTCCGGCAACCCGACGCACTCCTTCAAGGACCGCGTCGTCGCCCAGGCCCTGGAGGCCGCCCGCGCCTTCGGCTTCACCACGCTCTCCTGCTCCTCCACCGGCAACCTGGCCGGTGCCGTCGGCGCCGCCGCGGCCCGCGCCGGCTTCCGCTCCTGCGTGTTCATCCCGCACGACCTGGAGCAGGGCAAGGTCGTCATGGCCGCCGTCTACGGCGGTGAACTCGTCGGCATCGAGGGCAACTACGACGACGTGAACCGCTTCTGCTCCGAGCTGATCGGCGACCCGGCCGGCGAGGGCTGGGGCTTCGTCAACGTCAATCTGCGGCCGTACTACGCGGAGGGCTCCAAGACCCTGGCGTACGAGATCTGCGAGCAGCTCGGCTGGCGGCTGCCCGACCAGGTCGTCGTCCCGATCGCCTCCGGCTCCCAGCTCACGAAGATCGACAAGGGCCTGCAGGAGCTGGTCAGGCTCGGTCTCGTGGAGGACCGGCCGTACAAGATCTTCGGCGCGCAGGCCGAGGGCTGCTCGCCGGTGTCCACCGCCTTCAAGGCCGGGCACGACGTGGTCCGCCCGCAGAAGCCCAACACCATCGCCAAGTCCCTCGCCATCGGCAACCCGGCCGACGGGCCGTACGTCCTGGACATCGCCCGCCGCACCGGCGGCGCCGTGGAGGACGTGACGGACGAGGAGGTCGTGGACGCCATCAAGCTCCTGGCCCGCACCGAGGGCATCTTCGCGGAGACGGCGGGCGGAGTGACCGTCGGCGTGACCCGCAAGCTGGTCAAGGACGGCACCCTGGACCCGACGAAGACCACGGTGGTGCTCAACACCGGTGACGGCCTGAAGACCCTCGACGCGGTGGCCGGCACCGGCCTCACCGCCACCATCCGCCCGACCCTGGACTCCTTCCGAGAGGCTGGCCTCGCATGAGCGTGACCGTTCGCATCCCCACCATCCTGCGTACCTACACCGGCGGCCGGGCCGAGGTCGCCGCCGAGGGCGCCACCCTCGCCGAGGTCATCGAGGACCTGGAGAAGAACCACACCGGGATCGCCGCCCGCGTCCTGGACGACCAGGGCAAGCTGCGCCGGTTCGTCAACGTGTACGTCAACGACGACGACGTGCGCTTCGAGCAGGGCCTGCAGACCGTGACCCCGGACGGGGCGGGCGTCTCCATCATCCCGGCCGTCGCCGGCGGCTGACCGGATGACCGATCATTACCGTCGGTAACAGTGGTTACCGACTGTTCCCCCGATTGCCCCCTCCGTGAGAGAAGCGGAGGGGGCAATTCTGCGTGATTGAGCGCGGTACAGTTGGGGAACGCGCTCCCGGCGCCCCCGCCGGAAACCCTGGTTTCATGCCGCACACCCGATAAGAAGCAGCCAAAGTGTGCGGGTTTTATGCGGCTTTTGTGGCCTTTATGGGGCCCGACTTGCCCTGAATTCACGCGAATTCTCGCCACATTCCGGGTCCGGCTCGTCAAGAATTCTCGTCCGATTGACCTGTTGCAGACGGCAGTTGGACAGATACATTCAGCCGCGGTCGACGCGTTCCGGCGCACGCCCCCGACCGATGGGGGGTGAGGTCTGACCCGGGTCCGCGAAGTGTGGATCTGTGCAAGGGCCAGTAATAGGGGAGTTAGGCATGGCTCAGGGCACCGTCAAGTGGTTCAACGCGGAGAAGGGCTACGGCTTCATCGCGGTCGACGGTGGTGCGGACGTCTTCGTCCACTACAGCGCGATTCAGATGGACGGCTACCGCACCCTGGAAGAGGGCCAGCGGGTCGAGTTCGAGATCTCGCAGGGCCAGAAGGGCCCGCAGGCCGACATGGTTCGCGTCACCGCCTGAACGTTTCTCGTTACCGAGGGGCTCGCACCGGCACAGGGTGCGGGCCCCTCGTCGTGCGCCGCGGCCGTGTTCGCGGGAGGCTGACGGTGGCTCCTCCACCCCGGAGGCGCTTGCACTCGGCATGGTCGAGTGCTAATCATTGGCGTTAGCACTCTGAAGGTGAGAGTGACAGTGAAGGACCGGGTCGGTGAGGCCCGCGGGCCGGGTGGGGCAAGGAACCACGAGGCCGGCGAGCCGTCCGTCGCGGGCGCGGGCGCGGTCCGAAGGAATCACCCCCAGTCCTGGAGGGACCACTTCACATGGCCAAGATCATCGCGTTCGACGAGGAGGCGCGGCGCGGCCTCGAGCGCGGCATGAACCAGCTCGCGGACGCCGTCAAGGTGACGCTCGGCCCCAAGGGCCGCAACGTCGTCCTCGAGAAGAAGTGGGGCGCCCCCACGATCACCAACGATGGTGTCTCCATCGCCAAGGAGATCGAGCTCGAGGACCCGTACGAGAAGATCGGCGCCGAGCTGGTCAAGGAAGTCGCCAAGAAGACGGACGACGTCGCCGGTGACGGTACGACCACCGCGACCGTGCTCGCCCAGGCCCTGGTCAAGGAGGGCCTGCGCAACGTCGCCGCCGGTGCCAACCCGATGGCTCTGAAGCGCGGTATCGAGAAGGCCGTCGAGGCCGTCTCCGCCGCCCTGCTGGAGCAGGCGAAGGACGTCGAGACCAAGGAGCAGATCGCCTCCACCGCGTCCATCTCCGCCGCCGACACCCAGATCGGCGAGCTCATCGCCGAGGCCATGGACAAGGTCGGCAAGGAAGGCGTCATCACCGTCGAGGAGTCCAACACCTTCGGTCTGGAGCTCGAGCTCACCGAGGGCATGCGCTTCGACAAGGGCTACATCTCCGCCTACTTCGCGACCGACATGGAGCGCATGGAGGCGTCGCTCGAGGACCCGTACATCCTCATCGCCAACTCCAAGATCTCCTCGGTCAAGGACCTGCTCCCGCTCCTGGAGAAGGTCATGCAGTCCGGCAAGCCGCTGCTGATCATCGCCGAGGACGTCGAGGGCGAGGCCCTGTCGACCCTGGTCGTCAACAAGATCCGCGGCACCTTCAAGTCCGTCGCCGTCAAGGCCCCGGGCTTCGGTGACCGCCGCAAGGCCATGCTCGGTGACATCGCCATCCTCACGGGCGGCGAGGTCATCTCCGAGGAGGTCGGCCTCAAGCTGGAGAACGCGACCCTGGACCTCCTGGGCCGCGCCCGCAAGGTCGTCATCACCAAGGACGAGACCACCATCGTCGACGGTGCCGGCTCCTCCGAGCAGGTCAACGGCCGGGTCAACCAGATCCGCGCCGAGATCGAGAACAGCGACTCGGACTACGACCGGGAGAAGCTGCAGGAGCGCCTGGCGAAGCTCGCCGGCGGTGTCGCGGTCATCAAGGCCGGTGCCGCCACCGAGGTGGAGCTCAAGGAGCGCAAGCACCGCATCGAGGACGCCGTCCGCAACGCGAAGGCCGCGGTCGAGGAGGGCATCGTCGCCGGTGGTGGCGTGGCCCTGCTGCAGACCACCAAGGTCTTCGAGAAGCTGGAGCTCGAGGGTGACGAGGCGACCGGCGCCAACGCCGTGCGCATCGCGCTGGAGGCCCCGCTGAAGCAGATCGCCGTCAACGCCGGCCTCGAGGGCGGTGTCGTGGTGGAGAAGGTGCGCAACCTGACCCCGGGCCACGGCCTGAACGCCGCGACCGGCGAGTACGTCGACCTGGTCAAGGAAGGCATCATCGACCCGGCGAAGGTGACCCGTTCCGCGCTGCAGAACGCCGCCTCCATCGCCGCGCTGTTCCTCACCACCGAGGCCGTCATCGCCGACAAGCCGGAGAAGGCCGCCGCGCCGGCCGGCGGCGGCATGCCGGGCGGTGACATGGACTTCTGATCGACCCCGGTCGATCACGTCCTCACCGAGGGCGGCACTCCCTGTCCATGGCAGGGGGCGCCGCCCTCGGGCGCGTCCGGGGGGCCGGCGGCGGGCTCGGCGAGGGTCGCCAGGCGCCGCAGGCCCGCCCGCCGCTGCACCAGGCTCAGCCCGGTGACGCCCGCGCCGAGCGCCAGCCAGCCCGCCGGGCCGGCCGTCATCACGGCACCGGTCAGCAGCAGCGGGCCCACGGACTTCTGCACCGACTGCGCCATGCCGGCCACGCCCAGATAGGAGGCCCGGGCGCGCGGCGGGGCCAGGCTGACCGCCAGCTCCCAGGAACTCACCGAGCGCAGCAGTTCGGCCAGCGTGACCAGCATCGCGGCCGCGAGCAGGGCGAGCGAGGCGGACCAGGGCCCGCCGCCGGTGGCGGTCGCCAGGACGAGGCAGCAGGCGAGCAGGGTCACGCCGTACCAGCCCACCGCGGCGGCCGCTCGGTGCGGGCCCTCGGCCCGTGCCGACACCCGCAGCTGGAGGACCACCACGAGCACGGTGTTGACCACCAGGAACGCGGGGACGACCGCGTGCGGCGCGGCGGTGCGGTGCACCAGCCACAGCGGCAGGCCGACGTTGAGCACCGAGTCGTCCAGGTTCATCGGGATGTCGAGCAGGACGAAGAGCAGGTAGCCGGGGTCCCGCCAGGGGCTGGGGGCCGGGGCCGGTCCCTCCGGCCCGCCACGGGTGCCGTCGTCGCCGGCGTCGCCCTGCGCCACGACGAGGCCGCGGCCGGCCGGCTCGCGGGTGCGCCGGACCAGCGCGGCGGACAGGAGGTAGGACAGGGCGTTGGCCGCGATCAGCGCGCGATAGGCGTTCGGGGTGCCCACGGCGAGGCCGAGCGCCGCGATGCCCGCGCCGACGGCGTACCCGGCGTTGGCCACGCTGCGGGACAGCGCCTGGTAGGTGCCGCGCCGCTCACCCGCGACCCGGGTGGCGAAGAGCATCTCCAGCGTCTTGGCCGCTCGCTCGCCCAGGCTGGTGAGGGCGACCGCGGGCAGCAGTGTGGCGAGGCCGTGGGCGACCAGCAGCAGGCCCATGGTCCCCAGGCGCAGCAGATGACAGCCGATCAGCAGGCCGCGCACGGGGAGCCGTTCGGCGGCGCGCCCGGCGAGCGGTGATCCGGTGATCCCCGCGACCGCACCCACCCCGAGCAGCAGGCCGAGCCGGCGCGCGTCCAGCCCGCTGACGAAGGTGAAGTAGAGCACGGAGGCCGCGGCCCACACGCCCGTCCCGGTCCGGTCCACACACAGCGCGAGCAGCATGACCCGCGCGTCGCGCCCGCCCGGAGGTCTGCGCAGCTGTGCCGCCAGTCCGGCCCCGGTCTCCGTGCCTCGGCCCCGTCGCATGGCCGGCCCCCGTTTCCTTTCCACCGTCCAACTATCTCGGCATCAAGATACTTGATATCGACAGACTTGGCGCGGTGTCCGGGGAATGTGGGCCACTCCACAGGCGGTTGTTACTTAAGATGCTGCAACAATGCGTGCACACATACCGTCCGGTCAGCAGAGTCACTCACGAGGAGCCCCCCACGTGACCGTCACGCCCTCCGCCTCCCGCGCGGCCCAGATCCTCTCGCGCCCGATCGCCCTGAACGGCCTCACGGTCCCGAACCGGATCGTGATGGCGCCGATGACCCGCATGTTCTCCCCGGGCGGTGTCCCCGGCGAGGACGTGCGCTCGTACTACGCCCGCCGCGCCGCCGCCGGCGTCGGTCTGATCGTCACCGAGGGCACCTACGTGGGCCACGAGTCGGCGGGCCAGAGCAGCCGCGTGCCCTGGTTCCACGGCGAGGAGCAGCTCGCGGGCTGGGCCAAGGTCGCCGAGGACGTGCACGCGGCGGGCGGCACCATCGTCCCGCAGCTGTGGCACGTCGGCACGGTCCGCAAGCAGGGCCAGAACCCCTACCCGGACGCCCCGTCCCACGGCCCCTCCGGGCTCCGCGTCGACGGCACCGCGGACGCCACGCCGATGACCCAGGCCGACATCGACGCCGTCATCGGCGCGTTCGCCCGGGCCGCCGCCGACGCCGAGCGCATCGGCTTCGACGGCGTGGAGATCCACGGCGCCCACGGCTACCTCGTCGACCAGTTCCTGTGGGCGGGCACCAACCGCCGTACCGACGCCTACGGCGGCGACGCGGTGGCCCGCACCAGGTTCGCCGCGGAGATCGTGGCGGCGGTCCGCGCGGCCGTCTCGCCCGAGTTCCCGGTCATCTTCCGCTACTCGCAGTGGAAGCAGGAGGCCTACGACGCCCGCCTCGCCGAGACCCCGGAGGAGCTGGAGGCGATCCTGACCCCGCTGGCGGCGGCCGGCGTCGACGTCTTCCACGCCTCCACCCGCCGTTACTGGCTCCCCGAGTTCGAGGGCTCCGACCTCAACCTCGCGGGCTGGACGAAGAAGCTCACCGGCAAGCAGGTCATCTCGGTCGGCTCGGTCGGCCTCGACGGCGACTTCATCCACGCCTTCCAGGGCGCGGGCTCCGCGGTCCAGGGCATCGACAACCTGCTCGACCGCATGGAGGCCGACGAGTTCGACATGGTCGCCGTCGGCCGCGCGCTGCTGCAGGACCCGCAGTGGGCGGCGAAGGTGCTCTCCGGCCGCTTCGACGAGCTGAAGCCGTACGACGCGGCGTCGCTGCGGACGCTCAGCTGACATCACCCGGTCGCGCGGGCACTCGTGATCGTCGCCGCGCGTTCTCCTGATGACCAGTGAGGAGCGAGCATGACGACGAGCGAGTCCCCGGCCCGGGACACCGACGGCCCCGTGGTGCGCACCGCCTCCGGCGCGGTGCGCGGCCTGCGCGAGCGGGACCTGTCGGTGTTCCGGGGCATCCCCTTCGCCGCGCCCCCGGTCGGCGAGGCCCGCTTCCAGGCCCCGCGCCCGCCCCGCCCCTGGGACGGCACCCGGGAGGCGTACGCGTTCGGCCCGCCGCCCCCGCAGGAGTCGGGCTTCGTGGGCCGCACGGCCCCGGCGGCGGGCCCGCGGGCCGGCGACTGGCTCACGGTGAACGTCTGGACCCCCGACCCGGACCCCAGGGCGGCCCGCCCGGTCATGGTCTGGATCTACGGCGGCGCCTACAAGCTGGGCCACGGCGGCCAGCCGGGCTACGACCCGCAGCGCCTGGTTCGCGAGGGCGACGTCGTGGTCGTCACCTTCAACTACCGCGTGGGCGTGGAGGGTTTCGCCCTCTGGGAGGGCGCGCCGGCGAACCGGGGCCTGCTGGACCAGGTGGCGGCCCTGGAGTGGGTGCAGGAGAACATCGGCGCGTTCGGCGGGGACCCCGCCCGGGTCACGGTGTTCGGCGAGTCGGCGGGTGCGGGCTCGACCGCCGCCCTGCTCGCCATGCCGAGAGCGCGGGGCCTGTTCCGGCGCGCGGTGGCGCAGAGCGTGCCGGGCACCTTCTTCTCACCGGCCCTGGCGCGGGACATCGCGACGGCCCTGGCGGCCGAGGCGGGCCTCGCCCCCAGGGCGGCCGAGCTGGCGGCAGCGGACCAGCAGCGGCTCACCGCGGCCGGCCAGGCGCTGGGCGTCAAGATGATCCAGCACGGCGAGCGATGGGGCCGGGTGGCGCCCACGTCCGTCCCCTACTCACCGGTGGTCGACGGCGAGGTCCTGCCCACCACCCCCTGGCAGGCCCTCGCCTCGGGCGCCGCGCGGGAGGTGGACCTGCTCGTCGGCCACAACCGCGACGAGTACCGCCTGTTCCTGGTCATGTCCGGACTGCTCGACAAGGTCACGGACGAGCTGGCGACGGCCACCCTGCGCCTGTACGCACCGGGTGGCGCCGCGGGCGAGGCGGCCTACCGCGCGGCCTTCCCCGGCTTCTCCCCGGGCCGGCTCTTCGAACGCGTCCAGACGGACTGGCTGTTCGGCATGCCGAGCCTGCGCCTGGCCGAGGCCCAGCGGGCGGGCGGCGGGCGCGCCCACTTCTACGAGCTGACCTGGCCGGCGCCCGGCAGCGACGGGGTCCTGGGCGCCTGCCACGGCCTCGACGTCCCGCTGCTGTTCGGCACGTTCGGCGCGGACCTCGGCGGCCTCCTCTTCCCGGCCGGCCCGCCCGGCGAGGAGGCGGAACGGCTCTCCGCCCTCTTCCGCCGCTCCTGGACGGCGTTCGCCCACAGCGGCGACCCCGGCTGGCCGGAGTACGACACGGGGTCCCGCCTGGTGCGGGTCCTGGACGCGGAGCCGAGGACGGCGCCGTATCCGGAGGAGGAGAGCAGACGCATCTGGGAAGGGCACGCGTTCACGCCGCTGCCGCTGCTGGGCTGACGCCGGCGGCGGCTACAGGTTGCCCATCGGCTCGATGGGCACGCGCACCGGCGTCCCCCACACCCGCAGCACCTCGTAGTCGGTGAACTCGTGCACCAGCCGGTACGCCATCGCGGGCCGGGAGCCGCGCCGCTGGGCGGCGAGATAGGCCTCGGCCTCGCGCCGGTCGCGCCGGGGCGTCCCGCAGAGCTGCCACTCCTGACCGTTCCACAGCTCCGGCAGCCAGCGCTGCTGGGGCTGGGGCCGGTCGCCGCGGACGCCGTAGCGCGAAGGTGCGGTGGCCGCCGGCTCCGCCGGACTCGGCCTGCCCTGGAACTCCGACCGGCGGGCGGCCCGGCGCCGGGTCTCGCAGAGCAGACACAGATCGGGCGCGCTCTCGTCGACGGGCCCCTGCGGGTGCTCGGCACACCGGGTGCTGGGCGCGGTGGAGGTGACACTCTCCTCCAGCAGGTCGAGCGCCCTGCGCAGATCGGTCCTGATCTCGTGCAGCCGGGCGTCCGGGGTGTCGGCGGCCAGGGCCTCCCCGTGCTCCCCCAGGAGCCGCAGGGCCCGTCCGATGGCGGCGAGCTGGGCGTGGTTCATGGTCAGTCTGCGTAGTCCTCGAATTCCTCCGTGTCCAGTGTGAGGCCGGGAGAAACGGTACGTCGCACGGGGGTGCCCCACGACCCGGAGGGCGCTCGCCGGCGCCGTCGTGCTGGACTGGGGGCGTGTTCACGCTGCCGAGCCGACTCGTCGACGCCCTCGCCCGCTTCAACGCCGCCCATCCCTGGGATCACAACGCCCACTATCACCGCTGGCTGCTGCGGCGGTTGCCCCGCCGGTTCGCCACCGCGCTGGACGTGGGCTGCGGCACCGGCGACCTGGCGCGCCTGCTGGCCGCGCGGGCCGCACAGGTCGACGCCATCGACGCCGACCCGGGCGTGCTCGTGCGGGCCCGTGAACTGACCTCCCCCACCGCCCCCGTCGCCTACACCCTCGCCGAGGCCCCGAAGGGCCTGCCCCCGGGCCCGTACGACGTCGTCACCTGCGTCGCCGTGCTGCACCACCTGCCGTTCGCCGACACGCTCACCCGGCTGCGGGAGGGCCTCGCGCCCGGCGGGACCCTGGTCGTGGTGGGCTGCGCCCGGGCCGCGAGTGGCGCCGATCACGCGCTGGGGCTGGCCGCCGTACCGCTGAACGCGCTGACGGGCTGGGTGAAGAACCGCGGGCGGCCCCGCGCCCATCGGCCCGTGTCCATGACCGCGCCGGTCCGGGACCCCGACATGACGTTCGCCGAGATCGGCCGCGAGGCGCGCCGGCTGCTTCCCGGAGCCCGGCTGCGCCGGCGGCTCTTCTGGCGCTACACGCTCCTCTGGCGCGCCCCCGCGGACGCTTCTGGCGGCTGACGTGTGCGTGCTTGTCGACGCCTCGGGGTGGCTGACGCCTGCGCGCTCGTGGACGTCTCTGGTGGCTGACACCCGCATGCCCGCGGACGCTTCCGGCGGTTGACGCCTGCGCGCTCGTGGCGGGTCGGTACTCAGTTACCGGGTCTGTGCCAGCGCGGCGCGCAGGTGGCCGTCGGACTCGGTCAGCAGGCGGGCGGCGGTCGGGCCGTCGACGTGGGCGAGGAGGACGAGGATCGCGTTCTTCACCTCGCCGCCGCACTCGGTGAGGGCCCGCTCGATCTCCTCGTCGCCCGCGCCCGTGGCCAGCGCGACGATCCGGTGCGAACGGGCCCGGAGTTTGTCGTTCGAGGCCCGCACGTCGACCATCAGGTTCCCGTACGTCTTGCCCAGCCGGATCATCGTGATCGTCGAGAGCATGTTGAGGACCATTTTCTGGGCCGTGCCCGCCTTGAGCCGCGTGGAGCCGGCGATCAGCTCCGGGCCCACGACGACCTCGATGCCGTGCTCGGCGGCGGCCGCGAGCGCGCTGTGCTCGTTGCAGGCCAGACCGATGGTCAGGGCGCCCAGCGAGCGGGCGTGTTCGACGGCGCCGAGGGCGTAGGGGGTGCGGCCGGAGGCCGAGACACCGACCACCGAATCGCCGGGGGCGAGCGCCAGGGCGTCGAGATCCTTGCGGGCCAGCTCCCGGGAGTCCTCCGCCCCCTCGACGGAGGTGACCATCGCCTCGGGACCGCCCGCGATCAGGCCGACGACCCGGGCGGGGTCGGTGTTGAAGGTGGGCGGGCACTCGGAGGCATCCAGCACCCCGAGCCGGCCGGCGGTCCCGGCACCGGCGTAGACGAGGCGTCCGCCGCGCGCCATCCGCTCGGCCACGGCGTCGACGGCGGCGGCGATCCGCGGCAACTGGGCGGCGACGGCGCCGGCCACGCCCGCGTCCTCGCCGTTCATCAGGCGGGCGATGTCGAGGGTGGGCAGGCGGTCGATGTCGGCGAGTTCGGGCCGGAAGGCCTCGGTGGTCAGGGAGGCGAGCTGGCTGCGCAGGTCGTGAGCGCGGTGAGAGGTGTCGTGCGAGGTCATCGGGGGCGGCTCTCTCCGATCCAGGTGCCGGTACGCGTACGGTCACTCACCGGACGCCGGTGCGTGTGCTGTCACTCACCGGGCGCCGGTGCGGTGCCGGTGTGCCAGCGCCTCGTACGACGCGGCCAGCGCCGGCGCGGCCGTCTCGTACGTGCGCTGTGCCACTCCCACGAACAGGCAGTCCACCACGAGCAGTTGGCTGGTCCGCGAGGACATCGCGGCCGGCCGCAGCTCGCTCTCCCGGGAGGTGGACGTGGTCAGCACGTGGTCGGCGTACTGGGTGACCGGCGAGTCCGGCCGGCCGGTGATGGCCACCGTCGTCGCCCCGCGCTCGAAGGCGACCCGCAGCGGCTCGATGACGTCCCCCGTCGAGCCGGAGTGGGTGATCGCGATGGCCACGTCACCCGAACGGAGCTGCACGGCGTTGGTCACCGCGAGGTGCGGGTCGCTGTGCGCGTGGGCTATGAGCCCTATCCGCAGCAGCTTCTGGGTGAGATCCTGGGCCACGAGCCCGGAGGCCCCGATGCCGTACACGTCGGTCCGCCGGGCGCCCGCCAGCGCGGCGACGGCCGCGCCGAGGTGGACCGTGTCGAGTCCGGCGGCGGTGTCGGCGAGGGTCTGCTGCTCCTCGTAGGCCAGTTTGGTGACGACGTCGCCGATCGGGTCGTCCACGGCGATGTCGGTGGTGATCGCGGGCGCCCGCCCGGACTGCTGCTGGGCGGCCAGCCCGGCGAGGGCCAGGCGCAGGTCCCGGTAACCGGGGTAGCCGAGCAGGCGGGCGGTCCGCACGACCGTGGCCTCGCTGGTGCCGGTGAGCTCGGCGAGGCCGGTGACCGTGAGGGCGGCGCAGCCGGCCGGGTCGCTCGCGACGGCCTCGGCGACCCGCTGCATGGAGCGGGTCATGGACGGGGCGAGCGTGCGCACCTTGGCGGCGAGCGAGCCGCCCGGGCCGCCGAAAATTTCCTTCACGTTTTGGGTCACTACTGAAAGATATTTTCGGTTCGTCTCGTGGTCAAGAGTGCGCACAATGGGTGGCATGGAGCCCATCAGTCCCCTTGAACAGGCCTTGCACGCGGCGCGCGCCCGGGTGCTCGCCGATCTGGTCGCAGGCGAGGTCGCGGAGGCGGACGTGGTCTCGCTGGTCGAGGACTCCGTCGCCCGGCGCCGCTGGTGGGTCGAGCAGTGGCCCGACGGCGTGAGCTACGTGGCCGGGCTGGTGGCGCAGGACGTGCAGGACGCGCTGCTGGAGCGGTACGGCCGCTGGCCGCTGTGCCCGGTGTGCCCCTCCGGCGACCCGCACGCGCTGGACGTGGAGCCGGAGCTGGGCCCCGACCCGCACTGGGTGTGCCACAAGGCGGGCGTGAAGGTCGCGGCGGTGGGCTCGCTGGGCTCGGCCACCGGCGGAGCGGTCTCGTCGTGACCCTCTACATCGACCCGCCCGCCTGGCCCGGGCACGGGCGCATGTGGTCGCATTTGGTCAGCGATGTCTCGTACGACGAACTCCACGTGTTCGCGAAGCGGTTGGGCGTCCCCCGGCGCGCCTTCGAACGCGACCACTACGACCTCCCGTCGCACCGGTACGCCGACGCGGTGGCCGCCGGCGCGGTGGAGGTCAGCAGCCGCGAGGTGGTGCGGCTGCTGTGGCGGTCGGGGCTGCGCAGGCGCAAGGGCGCTCTTCAGCGGCGCAGTTCGTAGGCGGTGCCCTCGCCGTCCTCGCCCACCTTCGTCCACCCGGCGCGGGTGACCACCGCCTGGGAGGCCGTGTTGTCCCGGTCGATGGTCGCGAACAGGGTGTGCACGTCGTCGCGGGCCAGCGCCCACGCGGACAGGGCGCGCAGCGCCTCGGTCGCGTAGCCGTTGCCGCGGGCGGCCTCGGCGAGGTCGTAGCCGATCTCGACCCGGCCGTCCTCGTCGGGCGCGCCGTGGAAGCCCATGGCGCCGACCGCGCGGCCGTCCTCGTGCCGGACCAGCGCGAACATCCCGAACTCCGGCCGGTGCACCCCCGCTTCGTAGGCCTTCAGCAGCATCCCCGCGGCGTCCCGCGTGCCCTCGTACGGCCCCGAGGCGATCCACTCGAAGCCGCCGTCCCCGCCCAGGCGCAGGTCCAGGGCGGCGGCCGGGCGCAGACCGGTCAGGGTGAGGCGCTCGGCCGGGATGACGAGGTTGTTGCGCCAGCGCCACTCGGTGACCGGGGCGCGGCCGGGCAGGTCGCCGCGGCCGGTGGCCCACAGCAGGGTCGGCCAGGGGGCGGGGCCGGGCTGGACGTGCGGGAAGAGGCAGGCCAGCAGGGATGTGACGAGCTCGTCCGACGGCTCGTAGGGGATGCCGAGGCCCTCGGCCATGTCGCGCGTGTGCAGCACCGCTTCGACGATCCCCATCGCGGCGAAGCCCTCGGCGTCTGCGCTGCGGAACGGATAGGGGTGGAAGCCGCGCGCCCCGGGCGGGGCGGTGCGCACGGCCGCCGCCAGCAGGGCGCCGGTCGTCTCGATGACGTGCAGCAGGCCCGCGTTGTCCGTGCCCTCGTCGAGCGTGAGCTCGAACGGCACATAGGCGTCCTGCGCCCGCCCGGCCAGGTTCGCGGCGTACGCGACGAGGTCGTCGGCGATGTGCACCGCGGTCGTATGGCAGTCCCACTCCAGCCCCCCGGCAGGTACGGCCTTCCAGTCCCGCCCCACCGCCGCCCGCAGCGCCGCCGTGCACTGCGCCACGGCCTGGATCACGTCGTCCCCGTTTATCGGTCGCATGGCCGCACCCTAGGGGGCGGAGGGCTTCGGGTCGACAGCATTACCGGCGCGGATTCGCCCGCCGCCGACCGGAGTTGACCGGCACTTGGCTGCTTGTTGACCTGACGTCCATTGCCCGCGCTGGTCCGGACGTGTGACCATTTAAGGTCGTTCACTGAGCGGAAGTGATCGAGCGAGGTAAGGAATCTTCGGCAAGGGGGGAAGGCGCTGTGGACAGCGCTGAGCCGACGGAACCGACGGGGGCGACGGGAGAGGCAGAGCCGCAGCCGCCCAGGTCGGCGCTGATGGACATCGCGGAGCAGACGGTTCGGTACGCGGGTTCCGCGTCGGCGGCTCCTGCCGATACCTTTCCGCCGCCGCAACCGCCCCCGGACGCCGACACGTTCACCGCCGCTATGCCGGCCGATCCGTCCCCCACAGCCGTGCCTCGGTCCGCACCGCGGGACCGGCAACGCACGTTCCGCGCCCGCCTGGGCGAGTTCCGGCGCCGCCGCGTCCTCGTCCCGCACGGGGACAACGGAGCGGCACTGACCGTGGAGATGCACGGGGCACGGTGGCTGCTGGCCTTCACCGACGAGCCCGCGCTCGCGCGGTACGCCAGGGCACGCGGAGAGACCGACCGGAACTGGCGGTACCGGACGGTATGGGGCGCCGCGGTCCTGGACGCGGGCGTACCCGCGGTGGCCGGGACCACCGGGTTGCCGTGCGGAGTGCTGGTGGACGCGGGTGATGGCGAACGGGGGCTGGTGCTGCCGCCGGTGACCGGGATCGTGCCGGACGCGGTCGCGGTGGACCGGCCGCCCACAGAGACAGAGTTACGGACTGGAGAGGGACGGCCGTGACGTCACCGGGTGGGGGCGGTCAGCCGGATCTGCGGGTGCAGGGGCTGGCCCTGATCGCGGAGGGCATCAACAAGGCGCTGGCCGAGCTGGATGCGTTGGGCACGATGAAGGGCTGGGCGGGGGCGGGCCGGGGTTTCACCGGTTTGGAGATGGACGGCAAGGACGCCGGGGACGACCGTCTCGGGGCGATGCTGCACACCTTCTGTGAGCGCTGGCAGTGGGGGGTGCGTGCGCTGGTGGAGGAGGGCAACGTGGGTGACCTGGCTGGTGGTCACTGATGTCGTTCACCAGCAAGTTCAACCATGTGGCCGGTTCGCTGAAGTCGGGGTTTGAGCATGCGAAGCGGACGACGGGTCACCTCGTCGACGAGGGCGCCCACGGGGTGGCCGACGGCCTGGACTATGTCGGTGCGCACGGGACGGCGGACAAGGTCGACGACTGGGGCGACAACTTCGCGTCGAAGCTGGGCCCGCATGTGGATGAGCAGCAGTTGGGGGAGACGGACGACCCCAAGGAGCTGATCCATGGTGATGCGGGCAAGCTGCGCGAGCGGGCCGGGCACCTGAACAACTTCGCGAAGGCCTTTGGTGCGGTGGCCTCGGGGATGCAGAAGCTGGACTCCTCCGACTTCCGGGGCGAGGCGGCGGACACGTTCCGTAAGACGTTTGCGGCGCATCAGGTCAAGTGGCGTCAGGCGGCGGATGCGTGTGGTCAGGCGGCGTCGGCGTTGGAGGACTTCGCGCACACGGTGGAGTGGGCGCAGGGCCAGGCGCGGGAGGCGGTGGCGAAGTACCGCGAAGGCCAAGCCGCGTCCAAGGCGCACAGCAAGCAGGTGCAGGCGTACAACGACGCCATCGATCAGCACAGCAAGGACCCGGGTCCCAGGCCGTCGGAGCAGGATCCCGGGGATGCGGCCCGGCACGCCGCCGAACAGATCCTGACCGCTGCCAGGCGCCAGCGTGACCATCTGGCGGCGGAGGCCGCCGACCATGTCAAGGCCGCCCTGAAACACGCCCCGCACGAGCCTTCCGCCCTGAACCAGTTGAAATTGGATGGCGCGGATGTGTGGGATGCGGCCAAGACGGAGGACATGCGCTTCTTCGGCGGCTTCGTCCGCGGCGTGGGCGACCTGAACAACCTGCTGCGCAACGCCAACCCCCTCGACCCGTACGCGCTCACCCACCCCTACGAAGCGCTCCAGGCGAAGGTGGAGTTGCTGGGCGGTGCGGTCCACATGGTCACCCATCCGTCCGAGACGCGTGACAAGCTCTGGAACTCCTTCCTGCAGGACCCCGGCGGAGTCACCGGCGAAATCGCCCCGCAGTTCCTCATCCCGGAAGCCGGCGCGGAGGGAGTCGCCGTCGACGGGGCCCGGATCGCCGAAGACGGCGCCAAGGGCGCGGAAGAGGCGACGGCCGGCGAACGCGCAGCGGCGGGTTCGGACAGGGCGCCGCGGGAGAACGCGGAGGAGAATCCCGACTCCAGCGCGCAGAAGCCGGATGACAAGGAGTACTGCGGAGACCCGGTGGACATCGCCTCGGGGCACATGGTGCTTCCGCAGACGGACCTGGCCCTTCCCGGGGACCTGCCGTTGCTGCTGCGCCGGTCCTTCGACTCCTCCTACACATCAGGACGCTGGTTCGGTCCGAAGTGGTCGAGCACGCTGGACCAGCGCTTGGAGATCGACGCGCAGGGCGTGGTGTTCGTCGCCGAGGACGGGATGCTCCTGACCTATCCCCACCCGGCACCCGGCCTGCCGGTCATGCCGGAGCGCGGCCCCCGCTGGCCGCTGGACCGGGTCACCGACGGCTACACCGTGACGGCGCCGGAGACCGGCCGGACCTGGCACTTCGAGGACCGGACGGACTCCCTGGCCCTGCTCCGGCAGGTGGACGACCGCAACGGCAACTGGATCACCTTCGACCACGACGAGGACGGAACCCCCCGTTCCATCGAGCACAGCTGCGGTTACCGGGTACACCTGGCGGCACAAGACGGTCGTATCACCGCGCTCTGCCTGGTACACGGCGACCGGGCCGAGGCCGAGACGGTCACGCGGTACGGCTACACCGACGGCCACCTCACCGAGGTCCTCAACTCCTCCGGCACGCCGCTCCGCTTCGAGACGGACGAACGCGGCCGCATCACGGCCTGGATCGACACGAACGACAGCCGCTTCACCTACGTCTACGACGACCGGGACCGCTGCGTCGAGCAATGGGGCGAGGCCGGCCACGTGCACAGCCGGTTCGCCTACGGCGACCGGGACCCGGCCACGGGCACGCACGTCACCACCCTGACCGACTCCCACGGTCACCAGACACACTTCCTGATCAACGAACGCTCCCAGGTCGTAGCCGAAACGGACGCCCTGGGTGCCACGACGCGCTACGTCCGTGACCGCTGCAACCGCCTGCTGTCCCGGACCGATCCCCTCGGCCACACCACCGCCTTCGCCTACGACGAGGCGGGCAACCTGACCGAGATCGTCCGCCCCGACGGCCGACGGACGACAGCCGCGTACAACGACCTCGGCCTGCCTACGAAGGTCGTGAGCACCGACGGAAACGTGACCCGCTACGAGTACGACGCCCGGGGCAACCGCACGTCGGTCACCGACCCGGCGGGCCGTACCACTCGCTACACCTACGACACCGCCGGCCACCTGACGGCGGTCACGGATCCCCTGGGCAACACCACCCTGATCCGCTGCAACGCAGCCGGACAGCCGACCGAGGTCACTGACCCTCTCGGAGCCGTCACCCGCTACGAGTACGACGCCTTCGGCCGCACGATAGCCATCACGGACCCGCTGGGCGCGCTCACCCGCCTGGAATGGTCCGTCGAGGGCAAACTCACGCGGCGTGTCGACCCCGACGGCACCGAGGAACGCTGGACCTACGACGGCGAGGGCAACTGCACCACCCACACCGACCAGATCGGCGGCGTCACCCGCTTCGAATACACCCACTTCGACCTGCTGACCGCCCGCACCGGCCCCGACGGCGTCCGCTACGAGTTCGAACACGACGCCACCCTGCGCCTGACCAAGGTCACCAATCCGCAGGGCCTGACGTGGACGTACGAGTACGACGCGGCAGGCCGGCTGATCCGCGAGACGGATTTCGACGACCGCGCACTGACGTACGAGTACGACGCCGCCGGCCACCTGGTGGCACGCAGGAACGCCGTCGACGAGGTCGTGTCCTTCGACCGCAACGAACTGGGGCAGGTGACCCGCAAAAGCGCCGCAGGCCGGATCACGACCTACGGCTACGACTTCACCGACCAACTGGCGCAGGCGACAGGCCCCGACGGTACGACGCTCACGCTTCTGAGAGACCGCCACGGCCGCCTTCTCTCGGAGACGGTGAACGACCGCACGCTGACGTACACCTACGACACCTTGGGCCGCCGCGCAAGCCGTACAACCCCGACGGGCGCCGTGACGACGTGGTCGTACGATTCCGCAGGCAGCCGCACCGGCATGGTGGCGTCGGGCCGCCCCATCGATTTCACCCATGACGCGGCCGGCCGCGAAGTGGTGTGCCGAGTCGGCGAAACGATCACGCTGCAGCACGACTTCGACGTCGTCGGCCGTCTGACCACCCAGTCGGTCATCGGCACCGCGGGCCGCGCGGTCCAGCACCGCGCGTACACCTATCGCGCCGACGGCAACCTCACCGCCATCGACGACCGGTTCGGCGGCTCCCGCCGCTTCGACGTGGATGCGGCCGGCAGAGTGACAGCCGTGCACGCGGCCGGATGGACGGAGCGGTACGCCTACGACGATGCGGGCAACCAGACCCAGGCGTCCTGGCCGACCAACCACCCCGGCACCGAGGCTGTCGGACCCCGTAGCTACACCGGCACCCGCATCACCCGCGCCGGCAACGTCCGCTACGAACACGACGCCCTCGGCCGCATCACCCTCCGCCAGAAGACCCGCCTGTCCCGCAAACCGGACACCTGGCGCTACGAATGGGACGCCGAAGACCGGCTCATCTCGGTAACCACCCCCGACGGCACCCGCTGGCGCTACACCTACGACCCCCTCGGCCGCCGCACGGCCAAACTCCGCCTGGCGAACGACGGCGAAACCGTCGTCGAACGCGTCGACTTCACCTGGGACGGCACAACGCTGTGCGAACAGACCACGACCTCCCCAGACCTCCCCAACCCCGTCACCCTCACCTGGGACCACCAGGGCCTACGCCCCCTCGCCCAGACAGAACGCATCACAGCAGCCGACGCCCCCCAGGAAGAGATCGACTCCCGCTTCTTCGCCATCGTCACCGACCTCGTCGGCACCCCCAACGAACTCATCGACGAACAAGGCGACATCGCCTGGCGCATGCGAAGCACCCTGTGGGGCACCACGGCCTGGGCGACCGACAGCACCGCCTATACACCCCTACGCTTCCCGGGCCAGTACTACGACCCGGAAACGGGACTTCACTACAACTACTACCGCCACTACGACCCCGAAACAGCCCGGTACCTCACCCCCGACCCACTGGGACTCGAACCCGCACCCAATCCGACGACCTACGTCCACAACCCGCACACGTGGACCGACCCCTTGGGTCTCTCTCCCTGCCTGCGGTCCAAGTGGGCTGACAAGGCAGACTTCTCCAGCCAAAAGGTGATGAGCAAGAAGTTCCACGCTCACGCTGGAGATTTTCTCGACAATCCCGGGAACCTGAACGGAGCAAATCTGAAGCGGTTCGAAGATGCCATGCGCGAGCACATGACCGCGGACGGAACAAAGATCTATCGCTACAATTATAGAAACCAGGGATCGGCTGTCGGTTTCATCGACCCGGCATCCCGAAAGATGGTAATGCTCCACTCTGATGGTAGATTCTGGTCGGCTTGGAAACTGGGGGACAAGCAGTTCCAAGGCATCGTCGACAAAGGATTCCTGTGGTGACCGATTGGGAACACGAACGAGCGCCCGTCGCTGCCCTGCTGAGCGATGGCACGACCTTCGCTTCCTCCTGGCTGCGAGACAAGGCAGTGGCTCCCATTTCTGCGGGTGCACGGCTGGGCACCGCCCTGGGGCATCGCATCACGGCAGGCTGCCGTGCCGTCGAGGCCTCGCACGTAGCCTGTGCAGACCTCTCCGGCACCGATGAGCGCGTGGTGCGGTCGATCCGGCTGCCCTTCGATTCAGACAGTGCCGAAGTCCACCCTCCGTCTCTTCTGTGGACGCCCGACCAACAGGGAGCCGTCCTCTTTCCGGAACCGGGTTACGTCCTTGTGGCAGGCACTGCTTCCTTCATGTCGGCAGCCGTTGACGAGGGTGTCGACACGGCGCGGGCGCGCTTTGCCCGTCATACCCGAGTTCTCGCGGACCGGTGCCCTTCTCTGGCAGCTGTGGCCGCCGCCCACCCACCGGCACACCGGGCGTGGGCCCATCCGGCCGAGGTCGACCCCCACAGCGCAGCGGCACGCCAGCTGGCACTGCTCGACGCGTTCGCCGAAGGGAGCTGCACCGCATCGAATTTCGCCCGCGACTGGTGGAAGGAGCGCCGCGCCTCCCAGGCGAACGGTGAACGGCTCCGCGGGCCCCTCGAAGATCTCTTCGACCGCGTCTTCATGATTCTGGAGGACTACTCGATCTCCCCGGAATTGGCGGAACCGGGGGACCTGTCCGACACGGAACTCCGAGCGGCGGTCACCGAAGCTTGGAAGACGTTCGGCGGGGCCCAACCGGAATGACTCGGGCAGTGGCGGCAGCAGGGCCGTGAGCGGGGTGCCGAGCCCGGTGCAGCACCTCGTGCAGCCGCTGCCGCGAATCCGCTGGGACGACGCACGGCCGAGCTCCGCATGGCGGCCGACGGCGAAACGGGCGCAGAACGCGTCGACTTCACCTGGGACGGCACGACACTGTGCGAATAGACCACGGTCCCCGGACCTCCCCAACCCCGCAACCCTCACCTGGGACCACCAGGGCCTACGCCCCCTCGCCCAGACGGAACGCATCACAGCAGCCGACGGACCACAGGAGGAGATCGACTGCCGCTTCTTCGCCATCGTCACCGACCTCGTCGGCACCCCCAACGAACTCATCGACGAACACGGCGACATCGCCTGGCGCACCCGCCGCACGTGCACGTGCGACCGTACGAGGACACTCGAAATGGTCAGGTCCCGGGCCTGGGCCCAGCACGTGAGCGGCTGGGCGTGCCGTCGTGCGGTCCACGGTTGCGCACGCTCCAGGCCGGCCGCGCCGCCGCCCGCTCCTACAGGTCGTGGCAGGACTTCTCCGCCGCCTACGTCCTCGGACACTGTCTCCACTTCGACGGCGAGGAGTTCGGCGACTGGTATCAGGACATGATCGACGCCCACCGGATCTTGATGACCGAGCCCGGCAGTCCCTGGCTCAACATTTCGTTCCGATGACCGCCTGGTCGGGCGGCTCCCTGAGCCGCCCGACGGCCATGCTCTCACTCCGCGTCGAACAACTCCGTCGCGTCCGTCGCGTGGACGGCCCGCTGGGCCCAGACCTCCAGCTGCCCCAGGTCCGTGCAGGCCATCACCCGGTCGCGGACCGAGTCAGGTACCGGGATGTCACGCCACTCCAGAACACGGAGCACCATCTCGGCCTTGGCCTCCGCCCGGCCTTGCTCCCGGCCTTGCTCCCTGCCCTCCTCGCGCACCTGCTCCGCCAGCGGGTGTCGCCAGAAGTACTGGATCGCCGTCATCAGATCCCTCCACATCTGCTTCGCCTGGGGATCGGCCAGGCAGGAGTCGACGAACTGCACGAAAACAGCAGCGGTGTCCGAGTCGATGGTCCGCAGGGCAGCAGCCAGCGACTCCAGTATGGCCGGAGCCTGCGGCCCACGCCCGTGTGTCATCGCCGACAGCACCGCAAGAGGTACGTCCCGTTCGGCCTGCCGCTCGTCCGCGATCAGTGGCACGTTCTCCGGGCCCAGCACCAGCGGCCGCACCGTCAGCGAGTGCCAGTCCCGGAAACCGAACCGGATCGGACGGGAGGCCCACTTGGCGGTCGTACTGCTCTGGGTGATGACGATCAGCACCGGCTCACAGCGGTACTTCTCATACAGATACGACAGGTAGTACGGCCAGCTGCCCCGCTTACGGTCGTCCACCTTCCCCTGCGACTCCACCACCAGCAGATACGTGCCCTCGTCCGTCTCCGCCCGCAGCAGCGTGTCGACCCGGCGCTCGACCGGCTCGACCTCGGTGAGGTCCACGTTCAGTGCCGCGATCTCCCGCGGCTCGGGGAAGGGCACGTGCAGCACCCGCTGTAACGCCCGGGTCAGCAACGCCGGATCCTTCTGAAAGATCCGGTGCAACGCCTCATGCGACGAGCCGACCATCAGCTCTCCTCTCTGTACGACGTAATCAACGAGCTAGGCCGCCGCAAGTTCGCACCACACGTACTTCCCCCGGTCCCCGAACCGGGCCGCCGGCTGCCACCCCCACACGTCCGCACAGGCCACCACCAGCCCCAGCCCCCTCCCCTCCTCCGACTCCGCCTGCGCCACCCGCTCCAGCGAACACGGCGGATCCGGCGGCTCCGGATCGGTGTCCCACGCCCCGATCCACACCACCCCCTCCCGCGACCGGCGCACCCTCAACGCCGCCGGCCCCTTCGTATGCCGTACCGCGTTCGACACCAACTCCGCCGCCAGCAGCTCCGCCCTGTCGACCAGACCGATCAACCCGTGCAGCGTCAGGACCAGACGCAGGGTGCGGCGGCAGACCGTCACCGCCCTGACGTCGTTGGGGATGTAGAGGGTGTAGTCCCAGGTGTCGTTTCCGGTTTCGGGCATGCGTCATCAGCTCCAGTGAGGTGAGGAGGGGTTGCGCAGCGGTGGCCTGCCGCAGCCGTCATGGCGTGACGGAGCAGTGCGCTTCCGCAGCGTGTGTGATACGTCACCGACGGTAGAGCAAAAATTTTTGCTCACGCAAGTGAGTCACGTAGTCTGACGCCCGAACGAGGCACTGTCGCATGACGATTGAGGAGCGTGATGGCGCCGAGGAACCGACCCACGGCACGGCAGGTGCGCCTGGGCACGGAGCTGCGCAGGCTGCGGGAGGCCGCCGGCTTGAAGGCCCGCGAGGTGGCAGGGCTGCTCAGTTCGACGTCTGCCCAGATGAGCCAGGTCGAGGCGGGTCTCGCGGGCGTCAGCGAGGAGCGGGTGCGTCGCCTGGCTGCGCATTACGCCTGCGCCGACGAGGCGTTGGTCGAGGCGCTGGCCGCGATGGCCACCGACCGTACGCGGGGCTGGTGGGAGGAGTATCGGGGCGTACTCCCACCGGTTTTTCTGGACGTCGCCGAGACGGAGCACCACGGTACGTTCCTGCGCGAGGTCGTCACCAGTCACATCCCCGGGCTGCTGCAGACCCCCGACTACGCCCGCGCCGTCTTCGGCTACATGGTTCCGGAGCTACCGGAGAGCGAGCTGAACCCCCGGATTGAGCACCGGATGAGGCGCAGGGCCGTACTGGAGCGCGAGTCACCCGTGCCGTACGAGACGATCATCCATGAGGCCGCGCTTCGGATCATGGTGTCGGATCGTCCCGCTGCCCGTGCCCAACTCCTGGAGGTGCTACGGGCCATCGAGAACGGGCACGCCACAGTTCGGATCATCCCCTTCGGGCAGGAGGGCTTCGCCGGGGCCGGCATCGAGATGATGTACGTAGGCGGGGCCTTGCCCCGGCTGGACACCGTGCTGCGCGACGCCCCGCACGGCACCGCCTTCATCGATGCCGAATCTCAGCTGGCGCGCTTCCGGGCCCTGCTCAATAAGGTGGCCGGTGCAGCACTGCGCCCCGTGGAGTCACGGGACTTCATCCACCGTCTGACCAAGGAACTGTGAGGCGCCCCGCATGACACAGGCCGTCCGCTGGCAGAAGTCGTCGTACTCCGGCGGAGGTGACGGCAACACCTGCGTCGAACTCGCCCACCTGGACACCCACATAGCCGTCCGCGACTCGAAAGCCCCCGCCAGAGCCGCACTCACCTTCCCAGCCGACCGATTCGCCCCCTTCCTCCAAGCCCTGAAGGGCGGGGACTTCGCCGGGCGGTGAGCCGGAGCGGAGTCGCGGATGCCGGACGGCCTACTCCGCTTCCTCGAAGTACGCGTCGAGGACCGCGTCCAGTTGTTCGTCCGACTCCTTGAAGCGGGACCTGGCCGTCGCCTCGATCTCGATGGGGTACCAGCGGCGCTCGGGGGTGTGGACGGTGATCGTGAAGCGCTTGCCGAAGCGGGGGGTCTCCGTCTCGACGGCCGCGATCTCGTCCCAGGCGAACTCGCAGGAATCGTCGTCGAGGCGGAGCCGGACGCCCTTGCGGTCGGCCACGATCCGGGCGCGGCGGTCGGAGGCCTCGAAGACGGGACCGTCGTCGACGGCCTCGTCGTCGTCCGCCTTCTCTGGTGCCGCGTCCTCCGGCCCAGCCGACGCCTCGACGTCCGAAGCATCCGAAGCACTTGAAACGCTCGACGCGTCGGAGACGTCCGCGGCCTCACGCTCGGCCGGCTCCGGCTCCGCTTCCTCCGCGGCCGGCGCCGTGATGCCCGGGATGAAGGCCGGGTCGAACACGACGCGGCCGGCCGCATCACCGTCCGCCAAAAGACCCGCCTGTCCCGCAAGCCGGACACCTGGCACTACACCTGGGACGCGGAGGACCGCCTCACCTCGGTCACAACCCCGGACGGCACCCTGTGGCGGTACCACTACGACCCGTTGGCCTGCCGCATCGACAAGCAGCGCCTCGCCGACGACGGCCGGACGGTCGTGGAGCAGGTGGACTTCACCTGGGACGGTGTCACCCTCTGCGAACAGACGACCAGAGGCGAGGGCATACCCAATCCCGTCAGCCTCATCTGGAATCACAGCGGGCTTACACCCCTGGCGCAAACCGAACGAATAATCACGGTGGGCGCCGACCAGGATGAAATTGACTCGCGCTTTTTTGGCATCATCACCGATTTGGTGGGATTGCCGACCCAACTCGTCGACGAGGAGGGAAAGGTTTCCTGGCATACTCGCAGCACTCTCTGGGGTTCCACCACGTGGACCAGGAAAAGCTCCGCCCATATGCCGTTGCGCTTTCCTGGGCAGTATTTCGACGCTGAATCCGGGCTTTATTACAATCTGCACCGCTATTACGAACCGGACGTGGCCAGGTATTTCTCGCCGGACCCTCTGGGGCTGACTGCCGCGCCGAATCCTTCGGCATACGTAACGAACCCGCACACCGTATGTGACCCCCTCGGCCTGATGCCCGAGGGATGCAAAAAGGTCGTCTACGGCGAGTCGAAGGGTACGGGCAAAGACCTCAAGCGTTCAGCCACGGTCGGTGACGACAATTGGCAGTTCAATACAGGCCATGCGTTTGATCGCCCTCACACCGGACCCGGCGGTGTTCAGAATGACGTGAGAACCACGGGGCTTGCGGCGGACGAGATCGAGCAGGCGATCGTCAACTCGGTCTATGACCACGTGGCGGGTGGCGGAACAATTCCCCGTGTGGGGCCCGGATACACCGGGCCCTGGAACGGTGAAGTGAAAATAAATGGCCACAGTATCGGCTATCGTGTTTCCCGGACACCCGACGATGTGTATCGTGTGGCTACATACTGGCTCAACCCGTGATTGAATAGAGCGCATGTCTGAACTGAATCGGTTGACTCGAGATCTGATTAGGTCGGCGTATGAGGAAGCCGGCCCGAAAATCCCGGATCCGGTGCGAGACTTCGTCGAAAAAATTACGTTCGCAGCACCAGAGGAGATCCTTTCCGCAGTGCGCGACGCGCTGGCCGAGGATTGGATGGCGATGCCCGTCTGGGCCCGCAACCTGGCTTACCGGCTGGCCTGCCTGCAGCGGCCGGACGACCCCGAGCTGCTGCGTGAAGCGGCGGCCGACCTCCTCTCCTTCGGGCCCGACTGGGATGACGTCGCGGAGGAGCTGAAAGCGCGTGCGGCCCGGTTGGAGGGCTGAGTATCGGGACGCCGCGTCGCCTCAAGCGGCCGACAGCAGCTCCAGTTCCGAGGACAGGTTGTAGCGCGCCGTGGCCTCCCAGTGCTCCTGGCCGTACGGGGTGTGGAACAGGCGGGGGAGGGCGAGGAGTTGGCGCAGGATCGTCGAACGGCCCTCTCGGAAGGCCTCGTTGGGGACGAAGTGGTACTCCTCGCGGACCTGCGTGGTGTACGTGGCGTACGCCGACGGGGGCGCGGCCAGGATGGCGAGGTCCGCGTCGCAGAGGACCTGGCCGTCGGGGTCGTCGGCGGCCGGGGCGTGGGTGACCGTGAGGCGGACCAGGCGGGCGACCTCCGCCGTCTTCGCGTCCGGTACGCCCGCCTCCGGCAGGGCGCGTTCGGCGAGGCGGGCCGAGCGTTCCTCGTTCTCGGAGCGGTCCGGGAGGTAGACGGCGTCGTGGAACCAGGCGGCCAGGCGTACGACGTCCGGGTCCGCCGCGTACTTCTCGAGCGCGTCGACGTGGTCCAGGACCGCGGTCAGGTGCGTCAGCGTGTGGTAGTGCCGCTGCGGCTCCTGCCAGCGGGCGAGCAGGTTCTCGGCGTAGGGGGCGGGGTCCGGGCCGCCGCCGGGGGCGCGGGCCGCTTCCAGGGCCCGGGTGAAGCGGAGGCGGAGGGCGTCGAGGTCGGCCATGTGGTCATTGTCCGTGACGCCCGCCGGTCGGCACCCCTAGCGTGGCCGCCATGACTGCCGTACACGACCTGCCGCGCGACCCCGAACTGCCCGGACGGCTCCTGGCCGTCGAGCGTACTCGGGGCGCCCGCTGGCCGGGTGCTCGTACGAGCTGGCGGGTGCGACGGAGGGGGAGCTGAACCTGTTCGGGTGAGTGGCATCCCGGCCGGTCGCGGCACAGGCGTACCCTTTGAATTGGACTAGACCTGTAGCCGCCCGAAGAATGCCGACGAATGGGGTGCCATGAGCAAGCGTGCAGTCCTGGAGGTGATCGCCCTCGACGTCGAGGACGCGGTCGCCGCCCAGGCCGGAGGCGCGGACCGGCTGGAGCTGGTCACCGAGATGGCGGCCGACGGGCTCACCCCGTCCGCCGCCACCGTCGCGGGCATCCGGGCCGCCGTCGACATCGACCTGCGCGTGATGCTCCGCCTGGCTGACGGGTTCGCGGCCGGTGACGTGGACCGACTGGTCGGGGTGGCGGCCGAGTTGCGCGAAGCCGGCGCAGACCAGTTCGTCCTCGGGTTCCTGGACGGGGACGGCGCGGTGGACCTGGCCGCCGTGGAGCGCGTCGTCGGCGCGCTGGAGGGCTGCCCGTGGACGTTCCACCGCGCCATCGACCGGGCCGCCGACCGCGACGCCCTGCGCAGGCAGCTCGCCGGCCTGCCCGGCCTCGACACCTACCTCACCGCCGGTTCGCCCGCCGGCGTGGACGAGGGCCTGCCGACCCTGCTCGCCGAGACCCGCCGGTGCGGTGAGGAGGGCTACGAGCAGACGATCCTCGTCGGCGGCGGCCTGCGCCTGGAGCACGTCCCGCCGCTGCGCTCCGCCGGCCTCGACGCCTTCCACATCGGCGGCGCGGCGCGCCCCCTGGGCTGGCACGGGCCGGTCTCGGAGGGCGCCGTCAAGGAGTGGCGGAGGGTGCTGGACGGCACGGCCGGCTAGTCAGTCCACGTCCACGTGGCCGTCGTCCGGCTTCTTGTCCTTGCCCGAGTGCAGCTGGAGCAGGCCGTTGCCCCGGTTGTCCTCGGCGCGGCGCTCGCCCGCCTCCTGGCTGCCGCCCAGGTTCTGCCGGACCGAGTCGAGGATCGTCAGGCCCTGGGACACCAGGCCGGCGGCGATCTCACCGAGGCCGTCGGCGCCGTTCAGGACGTTGACGTTGGCGCCGGACAGGCCGCCGGCGGCCTCCTTCACGATCTGCGGGAGCTGGTCGATCAGCATCCGGTCGAGCGCGACCCGGTCGTACGAGGCCGCCGCCTCCGCCTGGATCTTCATGCGCTGCGCCTCGGCGGCGGCCAGGATCCTGACCCGCTCCGCCTCCGCCTCGGCCGGCTTCACGACCTCCGCCACCAGCTGCTTCTGCCGCAGCTCGGCCTGGCGCTGGGCCAGCTCCGTCTGGGCCTTCAGCACCTCCTGCTGGGCGTGTGCCTGCGCGAGCGGTCCCGCCTGCGCGGCCTGCGCCTGGGCGCGGTCCACCTCGGCCGAGTACTCGGCCTTGACGATGGCGGTCTGCCGGGCGTACTCGGCCTGCTTGCGCGCCGCTTCCTGCTCCGCCTCGACGGCGGCCTGCGTGGCCTGCGCCTGGGCGATCTGGGCCTGCCGCTGGATGGCCGCCTTGTGCGGCGCGGACATCGCGTCGATGTAGCCGGTGTCGCCGTCGTCGATCGACTGGATCTGCAGCGAGTCCACGATCAGGCCGATCTTCGCCATCTCCGTCTTGGAGGTGTCCAGCACCTCGGCGGCGAGCTTCTGCCGCTCGGTGACGATCTCCTCGACGGTCATCGAGCCGATGATGGCGCGCAGGTGACCGGCGAAGATGCGGCCGGTGAGCACCGACATCTGGTCCTGGTCGGACAGGAAGCGCTGGCCCGCGTTGATGATGCTCTCGTGGTCGTTGCCGACCTTGAACGCGATGACCGCGCGCACGTGCAGGGCGATGCCCTGCCTGGTCACACAGGTCTCGGTGACCTCCGACTCGCACATCGCCAGAGAGAGGAAGCGGGTCTTGCGGAAGAACGGGAGCACGAACTTGCCGTGTCCCGTCACCACTCGGAACGGCGCGCCCCCCAACCCCCGTCGGCCACCCGAGATCAACATCGCCTCGTCCGGCGAGGGTACGCGGTATCCGAACATGCTTGTAGCTCCTCAGCAGGCGCCGGCGGAGTCGCCGCCGAGCGCGTCCAATGGATCAGCCCACTCGATGACGCCGACCTCGCGGCGTCCCCGTGACTCGATCACGAGCACCGTCGCCCCCGCCGGCAGGGGATCCTCCGACCAGGCGAGGAAGGTCTCGGAGCCACCTCTGACCCGCACCAGGACCTCACCGGGGCCCGCGGCTCCGCGCGTGCCGATGAGTACCTTCCCCGTGCAGCCGATCACGGCCTCGTCCTGCGGCATCACCGGCCGTCCTCCTCGCCCTGGCCTCAGCATTCCGACGATATCCCCACTGTGGGCGGGGACCAACGGGCGGGAGGACGCGAAGTCGGCGGATCCCGTGCGAGGCGCGGGGTCCGGGGACCTGGCCCTGCGGTCCGCGGGCGCCCAGCCCTTCGTGGGGTGCGGGCACAGCGAAATGCCGCCGCTCCGTTTGTGTTCGGGGGCGGGCGACACAATCCACGGACGCGCAGGAGCGCCCTCCGGTTGCAGGATCCGGGACCGGGCGCGGTTGTGTGGTTGCGGGAGCCGGATGGGGTGCGGCTTTGCGGTTGCAGGATCCGGGACCGGGCGCGGTTGTGCGGTTGCGGGAGCCGGATGGGGTGCGGCTTTGCGGTTGCAGGATCCGGGACCGGGCGCGGTTGTGCGGTTGCGGGAGCCGGATGGGGTGCGGCTTTGCGGTTGCAGGACGCGGAACCGGGCGCGGCTCTCCGGTTGCAGGACCCGGACGGATCGGGGCCGCCCCTGTTCCCCTACTCGGTGAGCTGGGCCGGCAGCGGCGCGGCATGCGTCACGATCAGGCCGGACACCGCTCGGGTCAGGGCCACGTACAGCCGCCGCAGACCGGTCCGCTCGTCCGGCTCGCCGTCCACCACTGCCTGCGGCTCGTCCAGCACCACGTAGTCGTACTCCAGACCCTTGGCGAGCGAGGCCGGAACCAGGGTCAGCCGGGTGTCGAGGGTCGTCTCCTCGCCGGGCGCGAGGTAGGTGATCCCCGCAGCCGCCAGCGCCTCGGCCAGCGCCGGGACACGGGCGTCGGCGGCGATGAGGCCGGCCGAGCCCTCGTTGCGCAGCAACTCCTCGCAGGCGGCGACGACGTCGTGCGTCGATCCGGCCGCACGGACCTCGAAGAAGCCCGGGTTCTCCCGGACGGAGGCGACCGGCGTCAGGCCGGGCGCGATGTGGGGCAGGAGCCGGGAGGCGTAGGTGATGACGTCCGTCGGGACGCGGAAGCCCGCGGTCAGCTCCTCGACGACCCCCTCGGGCTTGCCCAGATGGGCCAGCGCCTCGGCCCAACTCCGCGTCGCCCAGGGCGTCGTGCCCTGCGCCAGGTCGCCCAGTACCGTCGCGCTGCCCGTGGTGCACCGGCGCCCCACGGCCCGGTACTGCATCGGTGACAGGTCCTGCGCCTCGTCCAGGACCACATGGCCGAGCGAGTGCGTGCGCTGGATCAGGTCCGCCGCCTCGTCGATCAGCACCGCGTCCGCCGCCGACCACTTCGCCGACTTCACGCTGCGCACCGGCTTGGCCCACAGGATCGTCTTCTGCTCGTCCTCGTCGAGGAGTCCCGCCGCGTGCTCGGCGAGGAAGTCCGCCTCGGTGAGCAGCCGCAGCACCAGCTTCGCCGGGTCGACGGCGGGCCAGATCGCCTTCACGGCCGCCTTCACCGCGCTGCTGCGGGCGACCGCGTCCTGCACCCGGTCGTCCGGCGCCTCCCCGGCCCGCTCCATCTGCACCAGCACCGCGTGCGCGATGCGCTGCGGAAGGGCCTCCCGGGCGGCGCCGTAGCGGATGTCCCGCTCCAGCAACTGCCCGACCAGCTCCTCCAGTTCGTACGCCGGCACCCGCCAGCGCCGCGAGCCGCGGACGACGACGACCGGCTCCGTCGGCATGGTCACGTGGGAGTACAGGGCCCGGCGCAGCACCTCGGCCATCCGGGCGTCGCCCTTGACGGTCGCCGCCGCCGCGTCGTCCGTGCCGCGCACCTCCACGTGCGCCACCAGGTCGTCCACCGTGGCCTGCTGCACGGTCAACTCGCCGAGTGCCGGCAGCACCTGCTCGATGTAGTGCAGGAAGGACCGGTTCGGCCCGATGACGAGGGTGCCGGTGCGGGCGAGCCGCTCCCGGTGCGCGTACAGCAGGTACGCCACCCGGTGCAGGCCGACGGCGGTCTTTCCGGTGCCGGGGCCGCCCTGGACGCAGAGGGTCCCGCCGAGCCCGGCGCGGACGATCTCGTCCTGCTCGGGCTGGATGGTGGCGACGATGTCCCGCATGGGGCCGACGCGCGGCCGCTCGATCTCCTGCTGGAGCAGCTTGCTGGTGGCAGGGGCCACCGACGGGTCGGCCGGGTCGGACAGGTGCTCGTCCTCGTACGCGGTCAGGTCGCCGCCGGTGTAGCCGAAGCGCCGGCGCAGCCCGATGCCCATCGGGTCCTTCTTCGACGCCCGGTAGAACGGCTGCGAGACCGGCGCACGCCAGTCGATGACCATGGGGTCGCCGCCGGCGTCGTGCACATGCCGCCGCCCGATGTAGAAACGCCCGCTCGTCTCCCACCGCTGCCCCGGCCGGGAAGGCGCTTCGCGCCGCTTCGACTCCTCCGCGCCCTCGGTCCGGTCCGCCCCCGGCGCGTGCAGGTAGTCGAGCCGGCCGAAGAACAGCGGGGTGTCGCTGAGGTCGGCGAGCGCCTTGATGCGGTCGTCGATCTGGCGGGCGAGCACTTCGGCGTTGACCCAGTTCGCGGTGACGTCCCTGATGTCCAGCGCCTCCACGTCCTCCCGCATGGCGCGCAGGGCGGAACGGGACGCGGCGAGGTGGGCGCGCTCGCGGGCGAGGGGGTCGTCGAGCGGTTCGGCGAGGGGATCGTGGGCGCGCGTGGACAAGGGGGTGCCTCCGGTAGACCTGCTGGCCGGCTACGAACTGAACCTGCTGGGTGGCTACGACGATGCCGCCCGGTTTCCGACCGGGCGACGGCACTCCGCGATGGGGAGGCAGGCAAGAGCGCAGATTTTAGATGAGGCGGGGCCGCGGGAGCCAATGGATTTCCGCCTCGCCGCCCGCCCCGAACCCGCCCCGAACCCGCCCCGCTTTCCGGGCTCTTTTACGGCCCGATTTCCCGGCCTGATGTCCCGTTCCCGTTTCCGTCCCCTAGGGGACGCGGCTTCCCGGAGTAGGGGCCCGTGTCCACCCACGGGCCCACCCGGAGGCGTCCGGGATTGGCTCTGCGGACCGATGCGCGTCGGGGGGCGGAAGTTCCACCATGGAGACATGAGCGCAGCGACCTTCTCATCCATCCCCGACCGTCCCCCGACCGGAGCCACGGCTGTCGACGGCGCCCCCCGCCACCTCCTCGGCAGCGCCCTGCGCGCGATCAAGGTGTTCGCGGAGGCGGCGTTCGGCGTGATCATCCTCGGCGAGTACGGCGAGGAGACGGGCATACGCCGCAAGTGACGGCACCGCCCGCCCACTCCCGGGGCTCACCCCTCGGAGAGCACCTCGTCCGCGTCCACGATCCGGTAGGCGTAGCCCTGCTCGGCCAGGAAGCGCTGGCGGTGGGCGGCGAAGTCCTGGTCGATGGTGTCGCGGGCGACGACCGAGTAGAAGTGGGCCTGGTGGCCGTCGGCCTTGGGCCGCAGGACGCGGCCGAGACGCTGGGCCTCCTCCTGGCGCGAGCCGAAGGTGCCCGACACCTGGATGGCGACCGTGGCCTCGGGCAGGTCGATGGAGAAGTTCGCCACCTTTGACACCACCAGCACGCTGATCTCGCCCTCCCGGAAGGCGTCGAAGAGCTTCTCGCGCTGCGCGTTGGAGGTCTCGCCCTTGATGACCGGGGCGTTCAGGTGCTCGCCCAGCTCGTCGAGCTGGTCGATGTACTGGCCGATGACCAGGATCTGCTGGCCCGCGAAGCGCCGGACCAGCGCCTCGGCCACCTTGCGCTTGGTGTCCGTCGTCGCACAGAAGCGGTACTTCTCCTCCGTCTCGGCCATCGCGTACGCCAGCCGCTCGGAGTCCGTCAGGTTCACCCGGACCTCGACGCAGTCGGCGGGTGCGATGTAGCCCTGCGCCTCGATCTCCTTCCAGGGCGCGTCGAACCGCTTGGGCCCGATCAGGGAGAACACGTCCGACTCACGGCCGTCCTCGCGCACCAGCGTGGCCGTCAGGCCCAGGCGCCGCCGCGCCTGGAGATCGGCGGTGAACTTGAAGACAGGAGCCGGCAGCAGATGCACCTCGTCGTAGACGATCAGGCCCCAGTCCCGGGAGTCGAAGAGCTCCAGGTGCGGGTAGACACCCTTCCGCCGGGTCGTCAGCACCTGGTAGGTCGCGATGGTGACCGGGCGGATCTCCTTCCTCGTGCCGCTGTACTCGCCGATCTCGTCCTCGGTCAGCGACGTCCGCTTCACCAGCTCGTGCTTCCACTGCCGGGCGGAGACGGTGTTGGTCACGAGGATCAGCGTGGTCGACTTCGCCTGCGCCATCGAGGCGGCGCCGACCAGCGTCTTGCCCGCACCGCAGGGCAGCACCACGACACCGCTGCCGCCGTGCCAGAAGTTCTCCACGGCCTGCTTCTGGTACGGCCGCAGCGCCCAGCCGTCCTCGCGCAGGTCGATGGCGTGCGCCTCGCCGTCCACGTATCCGGCGAGGTCCTCGGCCGGCCAGCCGAGCTTCAGCAGCGTCTGCTTGATCTGCCCGCGCTCGGAGGGGTGCACGGCGACGGTGTCCTGATCGATCCGGGCGCCGACCAGCGGGGCGATCCGCTTGGACTTCAGGACCTCCTCCAGCACCGGCCGGTCGGTGGTGGTGAGCACGAGCCCGTGCGCGGGGTGCTTGCTGAGGGTGAGCCGGCCGTAGCGGTCCATCGTCTCGGCGATGTCCACGAGCAGCGCGTGCGGCACGGGGTAGCGGCTGTACTGCACCAGCGCGTCCACGACCTGCTCGGCGTCGTGCCCCGCCGCCCGCGCGTTCCACAGGCCGAGCGGGGTCACCCGGTAGGTGTGGATGTGCTCGGGCGCCCGCTCCAGCTCGGCGAAGGGGGCGATGGCCCGCCGGCAGTCGTCGGCCCGCTCGTGGTCGACCTCCAGGAGCAGGGTCTTGTCGGACTGGACGATCAGTGGACCATTCACGCGCGGCACACCCTTTCCACAGCGGTCAAACGTCCAGTGTGCCCCATCCTCCGGCGATCGGCGCCGGCCGTCGTCCGCCGCGACCGGCCCGGGTCAGTCCCCGGCCAGCTCGGCGACCCCGGTGATGCGGTGCAGCGGGTAGGTCCGCACCTCGTCGGCCGTGTGGTCGTACGCCGTCACGAATCCGCCCTCCACGCGGATCGGGGCGATGACGCGCTGGCTGGCGGTGCCCTCGGCGTTGACGTAGCCGATCCACAGGGAGTCGCCGGTGAGCACGGCGGCCTGCATGGTGGCCAGGGTCTCCGCGGAGGAGGTGCGGGGCAGTTCGCCGCCGCCGGGGGAGGTGCCGGCGGGCTTGCGGGGGGCCGTGGCGGCCAGATCGCCGGCCCGGATGGCGCGGATCGCGGCCGCGAGGAGCGTGGGGTCGGGCGGCGGCGGCCCCTCCGGCACCGGCTCGGGCGCGGTCCGGGGCGGGGTGCGGTGGGCGTGGGCGCGGGTGATCAGGACGTCGCCCTCGGCGGACTCGGCCGCGGGCGCGTGGCCCATGGCGCGCAGGCCCTCCAGGAGCGTCGCCGGGTCGGCCTGGGCGGCCAGCACCGTCGGGGCCAGGCGGCGCAGACGCAGGGCGGCGGCCCGCTTGTCGGCGAGGATCTCGTTGAGCAGCGTGTCGTCGTCGCAGCGCACGTAGGCCGAGGCGGCGCCCACGCGCAGATGACCGTGCTTGCGGGCCACGTCGTCGATCAGATAGGCGAGCGGCTGCGGGACGGGCGTGCGGGAGTGCTCGGCGAGGAAGGCGTGCAGGTCGCCGGCGGTGCGGCCGGCGTCCAGGGCGCGGCGGACCGAGGCCGGGGTGAAGCGGTACACCGTCGCGCCGCCCTTGGACTCGACGTCCGCGAGCACGTCCAGCGTGTCGGCGAGCGGCCGCCGCAGCGGGCCCGGGGCCACGGCCGTCAGGTCGGCCTGCAGCAGGACGTGGTCCAGGGGTTCGGGGAGCAGGGGGGCCACGAGTCGGGCCGCGGCTGCCGTCGCCACCGCCTGCTCGGCGGGGGAGAGAGGCGCGAGGTCGGCGGGCGGGCGGTGGTGGTGCACGGGGAGCTTCGCGCCGGGTCCGGCGCCCTCGCCGGGTTCGTCCGCGTCGGCCGGGACCGGCGCCGGGGCGCCGAGCAGCGCGCGTCCGTGGGCGGACAGGGCGCCCCGCCCGGTCACGCCGAGCAGTTCCGCCTCCGACAGGGTCCAGCGGGCGAGCCGGGTGCGCAGATCGTCGCCGCGCTCCTGCCGCGGGCCGCGCAGGGGCCGCTCCCAGCGCAGCCGGGTCAGCACGGACTCGGCGTCCGGGGCGGCGCCCGCGGGCAGCCCGGCCAGCAGGGTCAGCACCCGGTGCCGCACCTCGGGCGCGGCCGAGCGGTCCAGGCCGGGGCCGAGCGCGGAGAGCGTGCGGTCCTTGGCGTCCCGGCCGCCGACGAGTCCCGGTGTGCGGGTGGCCGCCAGCCAGGCCTCGGCGAGCCGGGACCAGCGCTCGGCGGGCGGCCGTTCGAGCCACTCGTCGTAGGCGGGGGTGGCCGCGTACCGCTCGTCGGCCTCGCCGTCGGAGGCGATCAGGCCCGCCGCGTACGCCAGTTCCACCCAGAAGGCGGCGACCGGTTCGGACACGTCCAGGGCGACGGCGGTCCGCTTCAGGTCGCGGACGCTCAGGCCGCCCGCCCGCAGCACGGCGGGGCCGCCCTCGTCCCAGTCCTTCAGCAGCTCCTCGACGGTGGCGAGCGCGGTGTACGCCTGTCCGGCCGCCGTAGCGTCCACAACCTGTGGACGGTGGGCCGCCGCGGGCTCCACGGCGGGCGGCAGCGGCTCCGGCTCCCGGTGGGCGCGGCCCTCGCGCAGATGCAGGGCGACCTCGCGGGGCAGCACGACCGTGCCGGGCCCGGTGGGCAGCAGCAGGCCCCGGTCGAGCAGCCAGCGCAGATGGGCGGCCGGGTCCGCGGTCACCTGCCCGTACGGCGGCCCCCACACCAGCCGGGACAGCACCTCCCGGGAGGCCCCCGGTGCCCCGGCGAGCAGTGCCGCCATCTTCTTCCGGTCGGTGAACAGGGCGGTCAGCGCGGCCACCGCCGACACCGAGTCGTGCGTCGAGGGCAGTCCGGCGGTGGTGACGATCTCCTGGATCCGCCCCGGAGACATGCCCGAGGTGGCCTCCTGCACGCTGGGTCCGAGACCCGTCGGGGAGGGGTGCTGAGCGGACGGCGCGAGCAGTTCGCGCGCGGTGCGGACCAGGCGCAGCCGGTCGTCGTCGCCCCACACCAGCGCCTGCTCGCGCAGGGTGCCGACGGCGCGAGGGAGCGCGGCGGCCACCGTCTCGTCCCCGGCGTCCCCGGCCATCAGACCGAGCAGCGTCCCGTACGACGCCGGGTCGGGGGCCACGGCCAGCGCCTCCGCCGTCTGCAGCGCGAACCGGTCGAGGCGCTCCAGGGCGCGCAGCACGGAGGCGCGGGTGCCGGCCCGGGTGGCCAGCTGGGTCAGGTCGGTGGGGACGGGCGTGATGAGATCGGGACGGCTGCGCAGCAGCACGGCCAGGGAGGCGTCGTCCCTGGCGCGGAGGGCTTCCGCGAGGGACCGAGGGGCTGGGTTGGCCTCTTGGCTCATCCGGCCAACGGTAGCGGGTTACCTCCTGCGGGTCAGCCGCGGCGGGCGCGGCCCGGCTCTGCGCTACGGTCCTCACGGGATCTCAGTCCGCGTCCCCGGAGGGGAATTTCCGTGGGTATCGAAAGCGACCAGGTCGTCTACGAGTATCTGAGCCGCGTCGGAGACATCGCACAGCAGCGGCAGCTGCCGTCGTCCACGCGGATGCGGCTGGTGTCGGAGCTGCGCAATGAGATCGACCGGAGCCGGGCCGGGGTGACGGTGGACAGTCCCGCCGCGGTGCGCCGCATCCTGGACCGCCTGGGCACTCCGGACGAGGTGGTCGCGGCCGCGGGCGGCGCCGAGGGCACCGGCGCCCAGCCGCGGCCCGCCGCCGTGCCGGTCCAGCCCGAGCGCCGGCCGGAGCCCGCGGACCCCGAGCGGCCGAAGGGGCTGCGCCGTGCCGTGCCGCGGCCACGCCCCGCCGAGCGACGGCCCGAGCCGGCCGCTCCGCGGGACGCGCCGTCCCCGCCGCACCTCGCCCCCGCGCACGAGCTCGGGGACAGCGGTGTGCAGCCGGACTGGTGGCGGGTGGCCGGCGGCCCCCTCGGAGGCACTTTGGGGGACGTCGACGCGGTGCCGGGGTTCGTCGGCGGCGTGGAGATTCCCGACCTGCTCAAACGGCCGCCTCAGGTGCCACCGGCGACGGAGAAGGC